>JAEZGQ010000236.1 GCA_023416895.1 Bacillota bacterium
GCATTTCCGTGTGGGCAAAGCGTGCGAAGTACGAAAGCTTTCGGCATTCATCCGCTTCGGCGTACATGCCGCCGAAGCCGGATTTTTTTCAAGGGGGCGGAGCTGAAGCGCCGCCTGTGGGCCCTCGGCGGGAGACGCCTTCGGGCACTAGGCCTGCGAGCCGTCGCGAATGAAGCGGGGTTTAGGCTGGTGCCATAGGCAGAAAACAATCCGGTGGATTGCTTGCAGGCCTAAACGGGCATTCGCTTGAGAATACCCCGGGCAGGGAAGCCCAGTAAACAAGGGAGTATTGCGGCTTTAGGAGCAATACGATCATTGTGAACTGCGAAGCAGCCCTTGAAAGATCCATGGCTAAGAGACGGTTTCCCAATGGAAAGCACCTTTTTTCTACATTTCAAGCCGCTTGGTGGCCACGTTTTCCACAAAAGCGGCGTCATGCTCCACAAAAAGCATGGCGGGTTTGCAGTCGAGCAGCAGCTCTTCAATTTGGATGCGCGAAAGTACGTCCACGTAGTTGAGCGGTTCGTCCCAAACGTAAACATGCGCCTGCTCGCACAGGCTTTTTGCAATAAGCACCTTTTTTTTCTGCCCCGCGCTGAAATCCCGCATGTCCTTTTCAAACTGCTCGCGCGAAAAGTCAAGCTTGCGTAAGATCGCTTTGAAAAGGCTTTCGTCGACGCGGCTGTTTCGGGCAAACTCCTTTAGGTCTCCGCTTAAAAAGCCGGTGTCCTGCGGCACATAGGAAACAATCAGCCCGCTACCCACGCGAAGCGTGCCTGTATAGGGGAGCGGTTCACCCAGAACGAGCTTTAGGAGGCTGCTCTTGCCGCAGCCGTTTTTTCCGCACAGCGAAAGCCGTTCGCCGCGCGAGACGGTAAAGCCCACGTTTTCAAACACTTTTCTTTCGCCGTAGGAAAGCGAAAGTTCCGCCGCGCTAAGAAGCGTTTCCTTAAAATAAGGAACGGGCTTTACCGCAAGGCTGTCGGCGCGTTCGATGTTTTTTAAAAGCTTCTCCTTTTCCTTTACCGCGCGTTCCATGCGTGACTCTGTCGCTTTGGCACGCTGCATCATCTTTGCGGCCTTGTGGCCCACATAGCCGCTGTCGGCGGCGCTTTTCTTGCCGCGCTCCACCGTGTCCGACCATTGCGCTGTACGCTGCGCGGCCTCGTTCAGGCGTGCAATGTCCTTTTTCAGCGTTTCGTTTTGCGAAAGCTCAAAACTGTCGCGTAGCGCTTTGTTGTGCTGCCAAGAGGAAAAGTTGCCTTTTTGCACCTCGATGGTCGCCTTATTGATGCTCAACGTGTGGTCGATGCATCCGTCCAAAAAGTTTCTGTCGTGCGACACGAGCAAAAACCCTTTTTTTGTATTGAGGTAGGCGGATAAAAGTTCGCGCCCGCGAAGGTCGAGGTGGTTTGTTGGCTCGTCGATGAGCAAAAAATTGTTTTCGCGCTGGAAAAGCGCGGCGAGCAGCGCTTTTGTGCGCTCACCGGGGCTTAGCGTTTCAAACGGGCGGCTCAACACCTCAGCGTCGATCTTCAACAGAGAAAGTTCACGCTCAATGCGCCACAGCAAAAGCTCGGGGCTGATTTCAACAAGCACGTCGAGGGTTTTGCGGTAGGGATCCTGTACTTCAAAGGGAAAGTAAGAAAATTCAATGGGTGCGTTGATCTGCCCTCGATATTCGTACATCCCTTGCAAAAGTCTCAAAAACGTTGTTTTTCCGCGCCCGTTGCGCCCGATGAAGCCGAGTTTCCAATCGGTGTCGAACCGGAAGGACGCGTCCTCAAAAATGTTATCAAAGCTGCCCTCGTAGGCAAAGGTCAAATGGTTAACAGAAATCAGCGACATTTGGGTGCTCCTTTCAAAAACAAACGCCGCGGGAAACTGTCCCGCGGCGTACGGCCGTTGCAATTTTCCGTAATCGGACAGCGCTGGCAAAACAAACGCGCTTGTCGGTTTGCCTTGAAGGTTGCCGTCCGGATCATTTTGTTTTTAGAAAAGCAGGAACATCGCTTTCTCCTTGTTTGATGGTATTCTGCAATTACGATAGCGGCTTACGGACAGATTGTCAAGCGGTATGCATAAAATATTGCTTAAACATGATAAAAATAGAAAGAGAGCGCAGTACAAATTGCATAAACAGACAAAAATGCCATCACAATTCTGTAACCGGTTTTTAAAAACCATAGAGATATATTATAGTTCCTGCTCTTGCAGAGCTCGCTTAAGGTATTGTATAATTTTAAAAACTGCCTGAATATAACAAAAATCGGGAAGGAGATGTTAGCGTGTCAGAAAAGCAAAAGCTTGCGCTTGTTTTGAATACGCTTGCCATTGCCCTCGTATTTTTGTTCGTTTTTTTGGCTGTAAGGGATTTTCTGAAGCAAACCGAATCCAGCGTAGAGGAAAACTTCACCAATCAGATGCAGCTGATTGCGGACGACCACGTGGAAGAGATGTTTTCCAAGGTGGTTTCCATTGAGACGGACGCTTTTGTATCGGCCGACTCCCTTTCCCGCTACGGTGGGTTGGAGAGCGAGGCTGCCAAGGAGTGCTTTCGTTGGCTTTCCAAGCGAGGAACCTTCGACGAAATTGGCGTTGCGTACCTCGACGGCAGTGTTGCAGCAGCTTATGGCGGCAGAGGTGACGTAGGTGGCGAGGGTTGGTTTGCGGATGCAATCACGGGAAAACGCGGCATTTACGCGGTGGATGCAAGCGGTTCGGCATATCTTACCATATATGCGCCCGTATACTACGAGGGGCAACTACAGGGTATTTTCTTCGGACGCTACAACGCGGCGCGTATGGACGAGAGTACAATTGAAAAGCTGAACGGTGAGACGGTGCTTTCCTTCCTTGTACGGGGGGATGGCTCTTTTATTTATAGCCCGGAGGCTCAAAACCTGTTTTCCCTCAGCAGTGCCATGACGGCCGGCGGCTTTTGGGCGGAGCTAGGGAGCGCCGAGTTTTTTGACAGCAGCTCCCTTGCTGCTGTCAAAAGCGGCATGGAGCGGGGAAGAAGCGGCAACTTCTGCGTCCGTACGCAATCGGAGAGCGCTTATGTTTATTATGCGCCCTTGGGCGTAAACGACTGGTATCTTGTTTTAACGGTAGACCATTCCGCACTTACTACGCAAAACGCCAAACAGAACCGTACTGCTGTTGAGCTTCTTGCAAAGGTTCTGTTTGCACTTTTGGTGGCGACGCTTATCGTGCTGTTCTATTCCTGGGCGAGCAAACAGGAGGCGCTTAACTCCGCAAACCGCATCAACGCTATGACGAACTCCATCCCCTGTGGGGTACAGCAGTTTGAGCCGCTTGGCAACATGGCGTTTCGCTATGTGAGCGACGGTTTTTTCCAAATGTCCGGCTATTCGGAAGAGGAGCTTCGCACGGTGTTTGGCAACAGCTTTCTCGCTGTCATCCACCCCGAGGATCGGGACCAAACCGAAGCACTCATCCGCGGCAACTTAGACACCGAAAACCCGCTTGAACTCAAATACCGCATTATCACCAAGGACGGTCGCGTGGTATGGATGCTCAACCGCGCAACGCTCTGTGCCGATGAGGCGCGTGGCGCTTACTATCAGTGCGTTTGCGTGGACATTACGCGGCTGAAGCAGCTTGAACAAAGCCTTGCGTCCAAAGCGCAGCTTGACCAGCTCACCGGCCTTTACAACCGCGAAGCCGCGCGCATGCTCATTCGCGAGTTTTTCGGCGATGCTTCCAGCCGTTACGGAAACCATGCGTTTTTCATGATGGATATGGACGGCTTCAAGAAACACAACGATACGTACGGCCATGTGGAAGGCGATAGGCTTTTGTGCCGCGTCGCTGGCATTCTCCGTTCTACCTTCCGTGGCACGGACATTATCTGCCGCCTTGCGGGCGACGAATTTGTGGTGTTCATGAAGAGCGCGGAATCGCGCGAGGTAATTGTTGAAAAGGCGCAAAACGTATGCAGGCGAGTAGAAGAACTGAAAAATACCGACGATCAGCTTTCCCCGTCCATCAGCATCAGCATCGGTATTTCGCTTGCTCCGCAGGACGGCAACAGCTTTGAGGAGCTATATAAAAAGGCGGATGAAGCGCTTTATGCGGCAAAGCGGAGCGGCAAAAACCGCCATGTGTTCTACGATGCAATGCCCGCGTTTTCCGAGCAGAATTTCTTTGACGAGGAAGCGTAACATGTAGAAAGTGAAGCGCGTCCTAAGCGCTGCAGTTTAGGGCAAGAGGATAGGATACGACAAAATGGGCTGTATCGCTTTTGCAATACAGCCCATGGTTTTTAAAAGGCTCCTTTTGAAACCGTTCTAGAATCCCGCCGGTTACGGCTGCTGTTCAACGTTGGACTTATATGGTTCTCCGTTTCGGTAATCGTCCATGATGCGGCTTAAAATTTCTGCTGTGGTAGGCGGCGTCCATGTGATGGCGTTTGCGCCCGCCTCGATGGTTGCGCGGATGGTTTGTTCGCTTGGGCCGCCGGTGGCGATGATGGCCGTATTTGGGAAGCGCCTGCGGATGGAAGCAACGAGTTCGGGCGTTTTGGCTGCGGCGGATACGTTGAATATTTTTGCGCCCGCTTGGATGCGCGCCTCAATGTCATCGTCTTCTGAAACCACTGTGACAACTACGGGAATATCGATGCGGCGGTTAAGCTCGCGCAGCGTTTCGTTGCTTGTAGGTGCGTTTACCACAACGCCCATCGCGCCCTGAAATTCCGCGTGAAGCGCAAGGTCCACCACGCGCATACCCTGCGTAAGCCCGCCTCCCACGCCCGCGAACACGGGACATTCGGAGGCCTGCATGATGGCCTGGGTGATCATCGGCTGTGGGGTAAAGGGATATACGGCAATCACCGCGTCGGCGTTGCAGTTTCTGATGATGGCAACGTCCGTGGTAAACGCCAGCGATTTGATGCGCTTGCCGAAAATGCGTATGCCGGAGCATTCGCGGATGCAGCCCGGCACGTTGAGCATCACTTTGCGCAGATGACCCTGAAATTCCGGTATTTCGCGATGACCTGCTTCGTTCATGCGCAGCCCTCCTTCGTGTTGTTGCTCCTATTTTAAGGGAAAATCTTCCCAAAACCCAGCCATATTTTGTGAAAATACCGTTAATTTGTTCTCCCAAAACCGTGTGTTTTCGCAACAAGGAAAAAACCTGCACCAAGAGGCGTGCCCGCGGGTTGTCGCACGCTATGCCGCAACGCCGTGGCGGCATAGAAATCGCCTCTTGCGCTTCGGGATTGCAAGGAGCAGAATAGAAGCGTGAAAACTGAAACAAATCATTTTTATGAAAGCGTGTATGAATTGGTTGCGCGCATCCCCCCGGGCAAGGTGATGACCTACGGGCAGATCGCGCTTGTTTTGGGTCGTCCGCGTGCCGCACGCATCGTGGGCGGGGTCATGAGCCGCGCGCCCGGAGGACGGAACCTTCCGTGCCACCGTGTCATCAACAGCATTGGCGAGCTTTCGCCGCCCGAGGTATTCGGCGAAGGTGTACAGCGCCAACGGCTCAGCGGCGAAGGCGTGCACTTTTTAGAAAGCGGCCGGGTAGACCTTTCGCGTTGCCTCTGGAACGGAGAATAGCGCGCATTCAAAGCGCGGGGCCGGCGGCAAAAACCGCTTCTGAGAAAAGCATCGGCAGAGTTGATGTCGGATATGATTTTTAAAGCAAGTTTTTAGGAGGGGCAACAATGGCTTTGCATGCAAACGGCAGGGCGTGCTGGAACTGTGGGCACGAAAACCCTTTGGGGCAGAATGTCTGTCTGCATTGCGGGAGGGAGCTTTTTGCGGAAGACGCACCGGTTCACCAGCTTGAGCCCGGCACCATTCTGGCGGGCAAGTACCTTACGGTAAAAACACTGGGCGAAGGCGGCTTTGGCATCACCTACCTTGGGTACAACCTACAGCTCGATATCAAGGTTGCCATCAAGGAATACTTTCCTGAAGGCCTTGCCGCGCGCGATCACACACATTCCGAACAGGTGAGCGTTTACGGCGGCGAAAAGGATGCGCTCTTTCGGGACGGCGCTCAGAAATTTATGCAGGAAGCACAAAGCCTTGCGCGCTTCAGCTCGTTGCCCGGTATAGTTTCAGTAAGCGATTTTTTTCACGGAAACGGTACGGCCTACATCGTGATGAAATACCTTGAGGGCGTTACACTCAAGGACTATGTTGAAAAGCGCGGCGGAAAAATTCCGGCTGACGAGGCGCTTTCTTTGATGCGCCCGGTGGTGGAATCCCTTACGCGCGTACATGACGCGGGCATCATACACCGCGACATCAGCCCCGACAACGTTATGATTACCGACGGCGGCGCATACCTCATTGACTTCGGCGCGGCGCGAAGCTTTGCTTCCGCGCACAGTATGTCGGTTCTTTTAAAATTCGGCTATGCGCCGGAGGAACAATATCGGAGCAAGGGGGAGCAGGGGCCTTGGACGGATGTGTACTCCCTTTGTGCCACGCTTTATTGGTGCATCACAGGCCAAAAACCGCCTGAGGCGCTGGAGCGTCTTGAGCAGGATACCATTTCGCTTCCGTCTGCACTTGGTGCGATCATTGCACCGGGTGTAGAGCAAGCACTGATGAAGGGTCTAGAGGTTTACCGCAAAAACCGCATCCAGTCTATGCGGGAACTTGCAGCATACCTGTATGCGTCAGCCAACAGCGAAGCGGAAAAGCACGCGGAACTCCCGAAAGAGAACAGTGAAAAGAAAACATCGGCGGATGCTGCGTTAAAACCAAAAAAGCTTCCGGTATGGATTCCTGTCGCAAGCGGAGCAGGGCTTGTTGCGGTGCTTTTGCTCATTTTTTTGCTAAGTGGTAAAACGGGTTTGCTGCCTGCCGCGCAAGACATGCCCACAGCGGCTGTATCCGCACCAGCTGCGGAGGTGGTTTCTACACCTTCCGAAGCGGTGAGTACACCCGCTGCGCAAACCCCCATGCAAACGCAAACGCCCGCGCCCACGGAGGCACCCGAAAAAACCTATACCCTAGCCGAGGTGGCGCAGGCGAACCGCTTTACGGTCGCATGCGGCAACCGCCACGTCGCCTACATCAAGCCAAACGGCACGCTCTCAAGTGTGGGTAGCAACCTTTACGGCCAGCGAAGCGGTGCGGATGGCACAAAAAATGTCGTCCAGCTTGCGGCGGGTTACGCGCACACCGCAATGCTTTTTGACGATGGCACCGTTGCAGCAACGCTAATCAAAAACCCTTCCGGTGAAGAACCTTATAATTACGGCCAGTCGGATGTAAGCGACTGGAGCCGCGTGGTGCAGATCGAAGCGGGTTGGGTGCATACGGTGGGCCTTCTTTCCGATGGCACCGTTGTTGCTGCGGGCGATAACGCGCACGGCCAATGCGACGTTGGCACATGGCGAAACGTGAAGGAGGTTGCCGCAGGCGCATGGAACACAGCCGCACTCACAACCGACGGACGCGTGCTTGTGGCGGGCGACAATGAATATGGCCAATGCGACATTTCGTGGGAAGACGAAAACATTGTGCAAATTGCGGTAGGACGGCAGTTTGTGGTAGGGCTTCGCGCGGACGGTACTGTGATTGCCGCCGGGCGTAACCTTCAAAACCAGCTTGCTGTTTCAGGCTGGAGCAACATCGTTGCAATCGCCACGGGCGACTACCACACCATTGGCCTTAAAAAGGACGGTACGGTAATTACCACCTCGTTTACGGGGAAAAACGCCTATGGGCAGGATCTTACGGGTGGCTGGGTGGATGTGATCGCCGTTTACGGCGGCGCGCGTTCCACCGTGGGGCTTTGTTTGGACGGTACGCTCCTTGTTGCGGGCCTTGTGGATGAGGATACCTATACGCAAATCGGAAGGATGGCCGATAAGGCTGTGATCTTTTTGCCGTAATTCGTATGAATAACAAGGCCCCTTCGGTGTTTGCTGCAACCGAAGGGGCTTTTTAACATTTACATTTCGTTAAGCGTTTCCTGCAACAACGCGCCGAAAACGCCGTTATGCGGGTGTGGTCTATTAATAAAAGCAACCGCCGCCCAAATAAAGCGCGGATCTGCCGAGTTCCTTTTCGATACGAAGGAGCCTATTGTATTTTGCTACGCGCTCGCCGCGGCTGGGCGCACCGGTTTTTATCTGCGCGGTGTTGAGTGCAACCGCAAGGTCGGCAATGGTGGTATCGGGCGTTTCACCGGAACGGTGCGAGATCACGGCGGTGAAGCCCGCGCGCCGCGCCATTTTCACGGCGTTCATGGTTTCCGTAAGCGTGCCGATTTGATTGAGTTTGATGAGAATGGAGTTGCCGCAATGCTCAGAAATACCCTTTTTGAGCCGCTTGGTGTTGGTGACGTAAAGGTCATCGCCCACAAGCTGCACGCGCGCGCCGAGCTTTTTGGTTAGGCGCGGCCAGTTTTCCCAATCCTCCTCGCCAAGCGCGTCCTCAATGGAGCGGATGGGGTACTTCTCGGCAAGTGATGCCCAGTGATCGATAAGCTGCTCAGCGGTGTATGCTTTTTTCTGCTTGGGCAGCACATAGCCGCCGTCTTCTTTCACCCATTCGCTCGAAGCGGCATCAAGCGCAAGCACAAAGTCCTCCTGCGGTTTGTAGCCCGCCTTTTCGATGGCTTCCAGGATCAGCTCGATGGCTTCCTCATCTGCGCCCAAGTTTGGCGCGTAGCCGCCTTCATCGCCAACGCCCGTGGACATGCCGCGGCTTTTCAAAATGGAGCCGAGCTTATGAAACACCTCGGCGCTACGCCTTAAGCCTTCGGAAAAGCTTGGCGCACCCGTGGGCATGATCATGAACTCCTGAATATCCACGTTGTTGGAGGCGTGCGCACCACCGTTGATGATGTTCATCATCGGTACGGGCAGCGTGTTCGCGGCGGTGCCGCCGAGGAAGCGGTAAAGAGGCAGATGCAGCGCATTTGCCGCCGCGTTTGCCGCCGCGAGGGAAATGGAAAGGATGGCATTTGCGCCCAAAGTTCCTTTGTTGTCGGTGCCGTCGGCTGCGATGAGCGCGCCGTCCACAAGAGCTGTGTCGCGCGCGTCGAGCCCGCGCACCGCTTCAAAAAGCGGGCCGTTTGCGTTGTTGACCGCGCGCTGCACGCCCTTGCCGTTGTAGCGCGCGCCGCCATCGCGAAGCTCCACCGCCTCAAAGGTGCCGGTGGATGCGCCGCTTGGCACGCCGCCCATCCCTGTTGCGCCGTTTTCCAGTGTTACCACCGTTTCCATGGTGGGATTGCCGCGCGAATCGAGAATTTCAAGCGCCTCTACGCTTGCGATTTTGTAGCCGTTCATATGATAACTCCTTTCGGTGGGTAAAAAATTCCGGTTCGTTACTTTGAGGATAGCAAACTTTCTGCCTTTGTCAACCGCACAAAAACGAGAAAACGAGGATGTTTCAAATAGTTTGCGTTTTTGATGCAGAAAATATAAAATGAATAGCAAATCCGCGCCGTTTCGTGCGCGGGGAGCTTGCTTTTTCAAGGAGGTTTTTATGGCGCACACATCCTTAAGCCTTCCGAAAAACCCGAACAAGGGCGTGGATTACAGCAACGCCCAAACGCGCGTCATTTACCTGGCGGGCGGTTGCTTTTGGGGTGTGGAGGCCTATTTTTCACATGTATACGGTGTAAAAAGCACCGCCACCGGTTACGCCAACGGCAAAACCGAAAACCCCGGCTATTACGACATCAAGGAAACCGGCCACGCCGAAACCGTGCGCGTGGAATACGATCCTGCGCGCGTTACGCTTGAAAGCCTGCTGAAACGCTTTTTTATGATCATCGACTCCACGCTTTTAAACCGGCAGGGCGGAGATATCGGCACGCAGTACCGCACAGGCATCTATTATGAAAATGAGAGTGACCTGCCTGCCATCGAAGCAGCCATAGCGCAGGAATACGCGCTTAGAAACGAGCCCGTCGTTACCGAAGTGCAAAAGCTCCATGGCTTTTATTCCGCGGAGGATTATCACCAGGCCTACCTTGAAAAGAACCCAACGGGCTACTGTCATGTGGATTTCAGCTCGCTTTATGACCAGCCACAGCTTCGAGAAAAGGAATATGAAAAGCCCTCAAAAGAGGAACTGAAAAAGAAACTCACCCCCATGCAATACCGCGTGACTCAGTTTGGGGACACGGAGCCGCCGTTTCGCAACGAATATTATGATGAATTTGCCGACGGCATCTATGTGGATGTTGTTACGGGTGAACCTCTGTTTTTGTCGAGCGATAAGTTTGAGTCGAGCTGCGGCTGGCCAAGTTTTTCAAAGCCCGTGGAGGAAGAGAGGGTTAAGGAAAACGAGGATTACTCGTTTGGCCGCATCCGTACGGAGGTAAAAAGCGCCTCGGGCGGTTCACACCTCGGGCATGTGTTCGACGATGGACCCGCGGCGATGGGAGGGCTTCGCTACTGCATCAACAGCGCAGCGGTACGCTTTGTGCCGCTTGATAAAATGGAAGATGAGGGCTATGGCGCATACATCCCGCGCCTCAAAAAATAGGAAAACTTAACTAAAGCTGTTTGCCCCGCTTGATGCATCGCGCGGGCAATGGTACAATCTTTGCGGAACAATGGAACTTATATGAAACTTGCCGCCTGTAAAAAGGTGGAAATCGGAAAGGGGATATGTTTGATGTCGGTAGAATTGAGGTCGGAGGCAGGCTAAAAGCATAGAGGGCGGCACGCGAAGTGCGTGGCGCATCACAACCTTTCGTGGTACTTAAAAATGGGGACGCGGTAGGCCGCGTCCCTTTGTGTTGCACGGATTTATAGCCTGCTGAAAGGAACAACATCGTTTTATGAAATAAGGAGAGTAACATGCCCGATATTAAGGACTGGGGTTATACCGGCGCGTTGGCCGGAACAAATACGCAACAAGAGGCACTTATGATTGCCCGCATCCTAAGCGCGCACCGCGAGCAGTTTGAAGTGGTTTGTGAAATGGGTTTTCTAAAGGCGCGCGCAAAAACAGGCGAATACTTTCGCATTGAGGAAAGCACCGAATTTCCGGCCGTTGGCGATTTTGTGCTCATCAAGTACAACCCGTTGGGCGACAGCCTCATCGTGCGCACGCTGCCACGAAAAAGCGTGTTTTCAAGAAGCGATCTTGGAGGGCGCAAAGCTGGGCATGGGCGCGTGAGCGTGGAACAGGTGATCGCCGCCAATTTTGACTATGTGTGCATCGTGATGTCGCTCAACCAAAACTACAATGCTCGGCGACTCGAGCGGTACGCCGCACTCGCTTGGGCGAGCGGTGCGAAGCCGCTTGTGGTGCTCACCAAGGCGGATCTTACAGAGGAGCGCGCACGTTATCTTTCAGATGTCATGCGCCTTGCGCCGGGCGCGGAAGTGTTTGCCTTGAGCGCCGTGACTGGCGAGGGGATTGAGGCGTTTCGGTCGTTTTTTAAACCGGGTGAAACGCTGGTGTTCTTGGGTTCCTCAGGCGTGGGCAAGTCGAGCCTTGTCAATGCTCTTATGGGCGAGGAGGCGCTTAAGGTTGGCGCGGTGCGCGAGGATGACGCGCGCGGCAGGCATACGACCACACACCGCGAGCTTTTGATGCTACCTTCCGGCGCCATGGTCATCGACACGCCGGGGATGCGCGAGCTTGGCATTTTGGGAGCCGACGAAGGCTTAAGTGCCGCGTTTTCGGACGTGGAGGAGCTTGCGGGGCGCTGCCGTTTTTCCGATTGCACACATAGAGCTGAACCGGGGTGCGCCATACAGGCCGCGCTGAAATCGGGAAGGCTTGATCGCGCGCGCTACGAGAGCTTTCGCGCGCTCGAACGGGAAAACCGGGCGGCCTTGCGACGCGCCAAAGAAGTGAAGCTTCGCGAGAAGAGCGGCACGAAACAACAAAGCCGCCCCCGCGACAAATCCTACAAGCACGCTACGGGGGATTGATTTACTTTTATGGCACGATGCGCGAGTAAAAAACTGTAAAAAAACAAAAAGAATGCAAAGCGATCAAAAGACGGAAAAAGCCGCGCTGCACAATACGGCGCGGTCTTTTCACACGCAAAACGAAGAAGGCATAAATGTGGTATAAATAACCTGTATAAAGGAAGTTAAGCCTCCTAAGGGAAATTGCGGGGCGCGGCGCGCGGGCGTGTGAAGAAAACATTAAGATTTTGCTTGACAAGATGCGGTTGAGTACATATTATATTTGTCGTGTCCATCGATTGCGGAGAACAAGCGTAAAAAATGCTCAATCCGCGTTGTGGGCACAAAGTTTTTTCCGCTTTATGAAGCGGTGTTGAAATGGAAGGTTATACGAAGGTAATTATGAGTATAAAACAGTTCCTTTTGGGGAGGCCTCTGAGAAACAACGAACTTTCTCACGAGAAGCTTTCCACGCTTTGGGGCGTGCCCATCATGGCGAGCGATGCGGTATCCTCTGTTGCGTATGCGATCGAGGAGATTTTGCTCGTTTTGGTGCCGATGCTTGGCATCGCCTCGATCCCGTATTTGGGAATGGTTGCCATTCCCATTTTGGTGTTGCTGCTGGTGCTGGTGTTTTCGTATTCCCAAATCATTGACGAATACCCCAACGGCGGCGGCGCATACATCGTTTCTGCCGAAAATTTGGGTAAAAAAACCTCGCTCGTTGCGGCATCTGCCCTGATCATCGATTATGTGCTTACCGTGGCGGTAAGCCTTTCTTCGGCTACCTCCGCACTCGTTGCAGCGTTTCCGATGCTTGAGGGAAGCCGCGTGGTGATCGCGCTTATCGGGCTTTCGTTGATTACATTGATGAACCTTAGAGGCGTCAACGAATCCTCCAAGGTGTTCGGAGTGCCCACCTACGGCTTTATCGTCATGATGTTTTTGCTCATCGTGACGGGGCTTGTGGAGTATGTTACGGGCAACCTTGCGCCTATCAAATATGCGGCGGATGCTTCGGTGGAGACCGACGCGCTTTTAACGATTGCGCCGTTTTTTCTGTTTCTTAAAGCGTTTGCTTCCGGCTGCTCCGCGCTTACGGGTGTGGAGGCTGTCAGCAACGCCGTGCCGTCGTTTCGTGAACCGACCAAGCGAAACGCCAAGCGTGTGCTTTACATCCTCGCGGGCATCATCGTTTTCATCTTCGGCGGTTCGGTGATCCTCACTATGACGCTTAAGGTCATGCCGCTTGCAGGACATACCGTAATCGCGCAAATGGGCGAGGCGGTGTTTGGCAAAGGTCCGTTGTTTTATGTGTTGCAGTTTGCCACATCGCTCATTTTGCTGCTCGCCGCCAACACAGCGTACAGCGGGCTTCCTACGCTCCTTTCCATTCTCGCGTCGGATGGGTATCTGCCGCGTCAGTTCGGGCAGCGGGGCTTTAAGCTCGCGTTTTCCAATGGCATCATGTTCATCTTCTTTGCCGCGGGTATTTTGATTGCGCTGTTCCACGCGAACACGCACCATCTCATTCCGCTTTACGCGGTGGGCGTGTTCATTTCATTTACGCTCTCGCAGGGCGGCATGGTGATACACTGGTTTAGAACGCGGCAAAAGAGCTGGAAGTGGCACGCGTTTGTGAACGGCTTCGGTGCGGCCATGACGGCCGTTGGTGTGGTGATTGTGCTTCTTGCAAAGTTCAAAGATGGTGCGTGGATGCTTGCCGTGGCGATTCCGGCCATAAGCCTTATTATGGGGAACATCCGCAAGCACTATGAATTCATCGGCGAACAGCTCAAGGTGGATGATTTTAAGGATCACTACTATAAAAGCACAAGTTCCGATAAAAACCTTTGCATCGTGCTGGCAAGCGCCATGACGCGCTCGGTGCTTAAAACCCTCAACTACGCAAATGCGCTTTCCTCCAACGTAATCGCGCTGCACATCTCCACCGATGCGGAACGCACGGCGGCATTCAAGCGCAAGTGGGAGGAATTTGAGATCGACGTACCGCTTGAGATTGTCGAAGCGCCTTACCGCGACATCGTGACCCCCATCAACGAATACATCAGCCAAAAAGAAGCGCTTGTAAAACCGGGCGAAAACGTATCGGTTATCATGGTGAAGTTCGTGGAAAGAAGTTGGTATGATAACCTTCTTCACAACCAAACCACCTATTTCATCGAGCGTAGGCTCAGAAAGCACAAAAACGTGGTGACGATCATCGTGCCGTACATTTATTTTCCCCAAAACCACAATGTGCAGGGCAGCGCCAAGTAAAGAACGATAGCATCCCTCTGGGCCGCTTTGGAAACGCCAAAGCGGCCCGTTTTATTGTTCGGTGTGCTATAATGTCCGCAAGCGGCAGCTCATTTTATTGCATGCGCAGTTGGACATGCGGCCAAACGCCTATGTGAGGATTTTGCCATAATCCGCTTCGATCCCGTGGTATAATAAAAAAAGCGAAACCTTGAAGGAGAACAACATTGGAACAACAACAAAAAATAGATATGAAAACGCTGTGGGCGCTGTTCGTCATTTTCTTCAAGGCGGGCACGTTCACTTTCGCCGGCGGGCTTGCCATGCTCCCCGTGATCGAAAAAGACGTGGTGGAGAAACGAGGCCTCATGCCGCGTGAGGAGTTTATGGAATACGCAACGCTTGCGCAAACGCTGCCCGGCGTAATTGCCGTAAACTGTGCCTCGTTTGTGGGAAGACGCGCTGCCGGAACGGTGGGGATGCTCGTTGCAAGCTTTGGCGCAACGATTTCTGCGTTTGCGCTGATGATCCTCGCCACGGTAATTCTGACGCTCATCCCGCGGCAAGGCCCTCTTTACGGCGCATTTGAGGGGATACGCGCAGCCTCCGCCGCGCTTATTCTTTCTGCGGCGTTTTCTTTGGGCAAGCATAACATCAAGAATACGTTTTCCGTGGTGCTTATGGTCGCCGCATTCCTTCTTACGCTGTTCACGGACATCAGCGTGATCTTTATCGTGCTGGGCGGTGCGCTTGCGGGCATCGTATATACAAGGCTCAAGCACGGGAAAACCGGAAAGGGTGGCGAAAAGCATGCTTCTTGAGTGCCTTAAGCTCTTCTGGGCGTTTTTCAAAATCGGTATTGCTGGCTTCGGCGGCGGCTATGCCATGCTCTCTATGATTGTGCAGGAGTCGGAGCATTTTCATGTGACGCTAAGCCAGTTTGCTGACCTTAACGCGCTCGATATGATCGTGCCCGGCCCCATCGCCATCAACGCCGCAACGTATGTGGGATACCTCGATGAGGGATTTTGGGGTGCGCTTGCCGCAACAGTGGGCGTTACGGTGCCTTCGTTTTTGCTGATTACGCTTGTGATGCGCTTCATCACGCGCTACCGCGAAAACAAGCTTACAACAGGCATTCTTCTTGGCGTAAAGCCCGCGGCGGTTGGCTTGATTGCTGCGGCATCGGTGACCATTGCGGTAGCCGTGGCGCTTGTACCCGGCCTTACGTGGCGCGCGTTTTTTGAAAATCCTCTTGGAGGCGTTTTGTGGTTCCCGCTCGCGGTGTTTGCGGCGGTCGCGTTTTTGAACATCCGCTTTAAATGGAACCCCATCCTTCTCACGCTCGCGGCGGGCGTCGTAGGCGCGGCGCTTTCTTGGGCGGGTGTTCTTTAGGCGCGTTCTGCATTTTTGTGCAGGATTTTATGCAAAATTCGCACAAATGCAAATTGCTCCGCTTGACAGGTGATTTTTGCTAAGCTATAATTTTCTTGTCAAATGAATAACGTAAAATAGAGGCGCGGGAAATAAGGTAATTTGCGGATGATAAGGGCTTGGGCGCCCGATGCCGCAGGTGAATGTGTTTTCTGCCGATGTTGCGCGGTGGGCTCAGCCCCGTGCAGCAGGGTGCATTGCCAAGCGCGGTGCAACTGTCATCTCGAAACGGATGATGCGCTATTGATGAGAGCTTTCTCTTATCAATAGCCTTTTTTGTTCGTTTTTATAGATGGTGCGCTATTGACCCGCTTTCCTTTTTCGCGGGTTGCAGGCGCGCCTCTTTCATTTTTAGGGCTTTGCAGCCAATCGTGCGAGTTTCTTTAACCAAAGCAAGCAAAAACGCACACACTATATTTATACCTTCGGAGGTTTTTTATGAAATCGACCATAAGGCTTCGTATGAGTGCGCACGACGCGCACTACGGCGGAAATCTGGTGGACGGCGCGCGCATGCTTGCGCTGTTCGGCGACGTGGCGACCGAGCTTCTTATTTTGCACGATGGCGACGAAGGCCTTTTTAAGGCCTACGACATGGTGGAGTTTCTTGCCCCCGTATACGCAGGCGACTTTATCGAGGCCACGGGCGAGATCGTAACGGTTGGCAATACGTCGCGAAAAATGGTGTTTGAGGCGAAAAAGGTAATCGCCCCGCGGCCTGATATCAACGAGTCCGCATGCGATGTGCTGGAAACGCCCGTCGTCGTATGCCGTGCCAGCGGTACCTGTGTGGTACCCAAGGACAAGCAGAGAAAGAACGCTTAAAGGAGACTTCGCATGGAAAAGCTCATCATTACCGCGTGCATCTGTGGCGCGGAGGTCACAAAGGCGCACAATCCCGCCGTCCCCTATACGGTGAAGGAAATTGCGGACGAAGCGTATGCCGCCTATCAAGCGGGCGCGTCCATCATCCACCTGCATGTGCGCGAGGACGACGGTACCCCCACGCAGAGCGCCGCGCGCTTCAAGGCGTGCATGGATGCAATCTATGAAAAATGCCCCGATGTGATCATTCAGCCCTCCACGGGCGGCGCGGTAGGCATGACCAATGACGAGCGCCTTCAGCCCATTACCCTCAACCCCGAAATGGCTACGCTCGACTGCGGCACCTGCAACTTTGGCGGCGACGATATTTTTGTGAATACCGAAAATATGATCATCGACTTTGCCAACAAAATGAACGAGCGCGGCATCAAGCCCGAGCTTGAGGTGTTTGACAAGGGCATGATCGACATGGCGTTAAGGCTCCACAAAAAGGGCTTCATCAAAGCGCCCATGCACTTTGACTTTGTACTCGGCGTAAACGGCGGCATCTCCGGCGAACCGCGCGACCTCGTTTTTATGAAGGAAAGCATTCCCACGGGTGCAACTTGGACGGCCGCCGGTGTAGGCCGGTTCGCGTTCCCCACGGCAGCGCTTGCAATTATTATGGGCGGCAACGTTCGCATCGGCTTTGAGGACAATGTGTACCTCGAAAAAGGCGTGCTGGCAAAGAGCAACGGCGAGCTTGTGGAAAAGGTAGTAAGGCTTGCAAAAGAGCTTGGCCGAGCCATTGCCACGCCGGATGAGGCACGCGCCATCCTCTCCATCCCTAAGCGCTAAATCGATTCCAAATAAAATCTTAATTTTAAAGCACGGAGGATAGTTTCAAATGGCAATGAAGGGCAACAAGTACGGCGTTCACCGCGTAATCGAACCGGCAGGTGTATTGACGCAGGCTGCGTGGAAGATCGACAACGACATGCAAAAGCTTTACTCCAATGAGATCATCTGCGATGTCATCTCCCTCAACATCGACTCGGCCTCCTTCACGCAGATCAAGGAAGCCTGCAACCACGATGAAGAGAAGATCATAGAAATGATCATGGGCATCGTTGCCGAGCGCGGCAAGCAGCAAAACCCCGTCACCGGCTCGGGCGGCATGTTCATCGGCAGGGTCGCCTACATCGGCGAAGACCTGAAGGATCGCGACCTTAAGGTTGGCGACAAGATCGCCTCGCTCGTTTCGCTCTCCTTGACCCCGCTCAAAATCGAAAAGATCAAGGCCATCCACATGGACATCGACCGCGTGGACGTGGAAGCAAAGGCTGTTTTGTTTGAAAGCGGCATCTATGCCAAACTGCCCGACGATATGAGCGAAGCCCTCGCGCTTGCCGCGCTCGACGTGGCCGGTGCTCCCGCACAGGCCCGCAAGCTTCCAAAGCCCGGCGACAGCGTGCTCGTGATCGGCGCAAACGGCAAGAGCGGCGTGCTCTGCTGCTACGAAGCCATGAAGAGCGTCGGTGAAAACGGCCGCGTGGTCGGCGTTGTGCGCCGCGAGAGCCAGGTGCAGAAGCTCATGGATCTCGGCGTTTGCCATGAGGTCGTCGTCGCTTCCGCCACTGAGCCTGTGGATGTGCTCGAAAAGGCGCTCAAGGCAAACGGCGGCAAAGAGTACGACGTCTCCATCAGCTGCGTCAACATCGAAGCTTGCGAGATGAGCGCAATATTGCCCGTTCGCGACGAGGGCATCGTGTACTTCTTCTCCATGGCGACAAGCTTCACCCGTGCGGCGCTGGGTGCCGAGGGTATCGGCAAGGACGTGACCATGATCGTCGGCAACGGCTACTCCAAGGATCACGCCGAAATCACACTCAACGTGCTGCGCGAGAACGCGAAGATCCGCGAACTCTTCAACTCCATCTATTGCTAAAAGCCGCACCGTAAGTTGCGCCGCAGGTCTTCTCCTTATTCCTGCAGTGCATAAGCGGGCGTAAATAAGCGCGCCGCCCTTGCTGGAGGCGGCGCGCTCGGGGGAAGAGCATTTGACCTTTCCTCAAACATGAAACTATGCAAGGAGCGGAACGCATGAAACAATTCAATGGACGCGCGCTGTTTTCCGAGGTTCCCGACGAACAGTGGAACGATTGGAAATGGCAGGTCAAAAACCGCATCGAAACGCTCGATGAGCTGAAAAAATACATTGCACTTACGCCCGAAGAGGAAAACGGCGTGCGCGAGTGCTTGGGCGCGCTTCGCATGGCGATTACGCCGTATTACCTTTCGCTCATCGACCCAAACGACCCGCACGACCCCGTGCGCAAGCAGGCGATCCCCACAGCGAGCGAGCTTCACAACGCTGCGGCCGATCTACGCGACCCGCTGCATGAGGATACGGATTCCCC
>JAEZGQ010000057.1 GCA_023416895.1 Bacillota bacterium
ACATCTTTGCGGACAAAAACATTTATTACGCGACAGACGATAATCTTACCCCGTTGAACACCGCTTTCACGGCGCTAGGCGAACTGGTGAAAACCGCTACGGAGCTCAAAGCCATGCCCATTGAGGCATCCGGCGCATCCGATGCCGACGTTGTATTTACGGATGTGCTCGGCGAAGGCATGAAGCTTGGCGGTGCGCCCAAGCTCATAAACACAACTGGTACCGTTAAGAATACCTTAGGCACGGTTACAACTTATGACTTTACAGGGTATTCGAGCACCGCATCCTACGACAGCGCCAGCCGCACCTTGGTTTGGAAAATCCCCGCGAACGAACTTCCCCTCATTATGTTTGAGGACCGCCAAGACCCGCAATCCGGCTCGTATGGAAGCATTCCGTCCCCTATACGCCTCGTTTATACCGTAGTCGCGGACGGTACCTATGGTGGAGATGTACTCTACAGCAACGCCTTTACAACCGCTGAAAGCACTGTAACCGCGCAAACCACCGTAAGCTTCACCCCAATGTGGGACAACCCGTATTATTATACGGTTTCCGAAGGTGAAAGCGAGCCCAAAACCTTGCCGTCCGTTGCCAAAACGCAAAACGCCTCCGGCACCGCGCCAAACGCCCAATCCTACGCGTGGGGCGAAGACGAAACTGCCGGCTTGTTCAATGTTACACTTGGCAACAATGGCCGCCTCGTGCCGAAGTTAAGCATCAATAAGGCATCCAACCGAAGCAGCATTCTCGCTGGGAACACGCTAAAATACACCGTTACCGTAACAAACCTTACTGGGCAACCCGTTTCATCGGTGGTTGTGGGCGATACGCTGCCCGCCGTGCTTACCTTCGTTAGCGGAAGCATATCAATAAGCGGCACGCCGGATTCGAGCGCAACGTTCCCCTATACGATCGACACAATACCGGCAAACGGCAGCGTTACGATCACGTACACCGCCACCATGTCGCAGAGTGCGCCAAGCGGCAACTATGTTAATTCCGCAAAAATTCTCTCCGTAAGCGGTACTCCGCTTTCCACTCCGGCAGAAGCGACAAAAACCGTATCCGTAGGCATCGTATATCCCGCAACGGTCACGGTAAACCTTGACAACAAACCCTATGCAGGCAGAACGGTGACGCTTCTGCAGGGTGAAAGCAGCATCTCGCTTACAGGCACCGGGGGAGAATACACCGCAAATGCCCCTGCCGGAACTTACGATATTTCTGTGAACGGTTCCATAGCAGGCGAACTAACCATTGACGAGGAAGGTGGCCAAGCGGTTATCAACTACTATACCGTCACCTTCTACGATGGTTCCACGGCTTACCAGACACCTGCGCCGCAGATCGTGCTTTCCGGCGAAAAGGCCTTCGCACCATCCGCACCTTCAAAATCCGGCTATACCTTTGGTCAGTGGAAGTCGCAAAACGGCGGCAGCACAGCCTTTGACTTTAACACGCCCATCACGGCCCCCACATCCGTTTACGCTTCATGGACGGCAAACGGCAGCCCGCGTTATGTCGTTTCCTTTCAAACCAACGGCGGTAGTACGGTAAGTGCAATCGGAGGGATTCTCCCCGGCTCAACAATCACCGCATCCACCATCCCGAGCCGCCTCGGTTATGTCTTCAAAGGGTGGTATACGGACGCAACCTATACAACGTTGTGGAACTTCGAAAAAGACACCGTTCATACCAACATAACGCTGTATGCCAAGTGGGTCCCCGTTTCGGCCACCGTTCCGCTAACCGGCGATGACGGCTTGGCATGGCATGGCCTCGTGCTTCCCGCTATCGCGCTTATGATTGCAGGCGCAGCATTTGCAGCGTTCCGTAAAAACAGGCAAAAACAGTAAGCTTTTACACAAAGTCGGCAGAGCGAAAAACGCCCTGCCGACTTTGCTCTATTTAGGCACATCTATTCATTGATCATTATAAAAGCACATTATACTAAATTTTATGCGTTCCGGTGATTGCATTACGCGCCGAATGAACGAAAGCATTTCCATGCCCAAATGCAAAAGAACAGCCGACCCATAAGCACGTCACTATGAAACGATTCGAAAATCGAGCAACAAGCCTGTATGATTATATTTTTGAACAATTATGAAATACTAAGAAAAAGGAGGTGAAAATATGAGTATTCTTGGATGGATCATCATCGGTGCGTTGGCCGGATGGATTGCAAGTGTCATTACCCGCAACAATAAGAAGATGGGTGCCGGAATGAACATACTGGTGGGCATTATTGGCGGCTTCATTGGCGGCCTTGTAATGAACCTAGTCGGAGGTCACGGCATCACAGGCTTCAACCTCTGGAGCCTCCTTGTAGCAACAGGCGGTGCTGTAATCCTATTGTTAATTGTGAATGCCGTCAGGCGTAGATCCTAGTTTCAAAACATCGTTACATGCGCTGCCGATTATTCGGGCTTGCTTACTTTCTTTGTCTTTTGCCGTTTCAAAAAACGCTGTAGTTGTTTTTTATGTTGGCATAGCTTTTCGAGGCAATTTGAACAGGCGAGGTTGCCGTTCGTTGCCTCTGAAAAGCG
>JAEZGQ010000087.1 GCA_023416895.1 Bacillota bacterium
ACGGGAATCGCGGAACCTTCCACCAGCGTCCAGCCTTCGGGCGGCGTAATGTCGACCGTCACTTCGCCTTCCTGCTTTTCTTGGAAAGCCGCATCCGTTTCGCTCGGTGTATTTAGGGCTGCTTCAACGCTTGAGGTATCCGGTTCGGCGGTTGTTGCCGGCACGCCGGAAACATCATCCACGGGGGTTTGCTGCTTTTGCCCGCAGGCGCACAGCGAAGCCACCATCAACAGCGAAAGAAGCAGCACAATGTATCGTTTCATAAAAACTCCTCTGGTTTACTTAAGAATGTTAAACTTGCCGATTACGGGCAGACGTTTTGCCTTCCCGCCAAACCCGTTGATAAGCCCGAGAATACCAAGCACCAAAACCGCGATGGAGAAAATCGGCGCAAGCACCCACCCGATGATGGGGATGAGGCTCAAAATCACGATTCCCGCGACGGATGTGATCAGCAGGATCAGACCCTGATTGGCATGGAACTTGGCGTATTTGGATTCCGGACAAGCCACAAGCGGCAGGAAGAAGAGCAGGTAGGAAAGCCCCGCCATGGTTTTGTTTTTTTCGATGTCCTCAACCGAATAGACGGTTTCCTGTGCTTGCGCGGTTTGCGCCGACGATGCCGGTCCTTGGTTTTCAAAGTTGTTGAAAGAATCGCTCATATTATTTACCTCCCATATTGATGCGCATCGTGCGCAAACTTTAAAAATCGGATCAATGCATTATGCCAACGGGTTACAGTTTGCTTCCGCAGCCGCCGCAGAATTTGGTTCCGGCAGGATTGACTTGGCCGCAGCTTTGACATGTTTTTGCTGTTGGCGCGCTCATGGATGCGCCGCAATGGTTGCAGAAGCGCACACCCTGCGCATTTTTTTCACCACATGCGGGGCAAACGGCCAGCGCAAGCGAAGCGCCGCAGTTGTTGCAGAACTTTCCGGTGCCCGCGGGCTTGCCGCAAGTGGGGCACACGACCGTTTTGCTTTCAAGCGTTCCTTTCCATACGGTTGCACTTTCGGCGGCTTCGTCGATGTTTCGGCGCATGGCATCCGCCCGTGCCTTTGCCACTGCAACTTCCTGCCGCGGAGCACAGTTGGTGCAGAGCATTTCATCCTCGTTGTAGCAGGCGTCGCAAACCCATTCATGGCAGCTATGGCAGCGGTGAAAATGCCGCTGTGCTTCGTTTTTTGCGCGTTCAAAAGCGGTTTCATGCTCCTTTTGCCATTCGGGGCTCATGCCCTCAAAACGCTCGGAAAGAATGTCCCCGCCGCGCTCCAAAGAATGGCCGAGGCTCCCGAGCGCTCCGCCAAGCAGGCTGCCCAAAGCGCCCGCGCCGCGCGTCAAACTTCTTAGGCCGCGGCTTTTTTTGTAGGTTTCGGCTTCCACAAAGCTACTTTTATAGCCATCGCGGCAAACGTCGCAGTAAAAGGTAAACTGGAAACCGGCTTCCGTAGAGTTATCCTCATAATTTCGCGTAAAGGATTGCAGCATCAGCCGTCACCTCTTTTTTTGGTCAATTTTTTGCCGCAGGCGGTGCATTTTGTGTTTTCAAAAAATTGTGGCACACCGCACCGGGGGTTTTGGCAGCGCGTCATCAGGGACGCGCCGCATTGCTCGCATTTTTCCTGAACGAATGTCTGCTTTTTGCACGCGGGGCAGGCTATGTAAAGCGGCCTGCCGCAGCCGGAGCAAACCGCCGTGCCTTTTTGAACGGGACGCAGGCACGCGGGGCAGAGATTCTCAAAAGGACTGAAGCTTTGGCAAACGGGGCAAAAGCGCGAATCCGCTTCTATATACGTGCCGCAGTGCGTACAGGGTTTCTTGTAAAACGCCATGCCTAGGCCTCCTGCCTTGCGCCGCACGCGCCGCAAAACCGGGTGCCCGGCACCAGTGCCTCGCCGCACGCGCGGCATTGCGACGCACCGAGCTTCGTGCCGCACTCCTGGCAGAACTTTACGCCCTCCGGGTTGCGGTAGCCGCATGCCGGGCAGGTGCTTTGCTCCGTTGCTTGCTGCTCCGCCCGCTCTTTTTTTGATTTTTCCCCTTGCGCGGTTTCTAGTTTGGCCTGTGCCTCATTCATGTTGGCCTGTATCAGCTTTAGCTTATTCTCAAGCTCTGGAAACCTGTCGGCGTCTCGCGCGAGCGCCTGCCTGCCGATTTCTGCAAAAAGAGCAGTCTCTTTTTCCTTTAGCTCGTTGAGCTCGGATTGCGCATTCATCAATTTTACATCAGGGTCATCCTGCGGCATAAAAGCGGAAAGGCCCTTCATCAGCCCTCCAAGCCCGCCGAACAATTCGTTCGCCATGGTAATTCTCCTTTCTGTACCCGCCGCAAAAACGGCGCCGCCGCACGCTGGGCAGGCAACGTCGCTATGTTAAACTTTCTTCAGGGGGGAGCTCGCTTTGGGTGAGTTTTGCCGTGCGGTACACTCTGCTGACTTCCGCCTCATCGGCCACACACAGCTTGCGAAAAACGCCGGAAAACAACCTTCTCGCGGTTTTTCGGTCAAGAAGCATCGTCTCAACCGTCCATCGCGCCGTGTACCCCTGGCGAAACCACGCAAATGCCTTAAGCTCATCTTCCGTAAGCAGGGAAATCCGCCATTGCTTTTCCTGGTCGGCATTCATTCCTTCCGGCGGAACGGGCATATCGGCTTTGGGCGGCAGGATCAATCTGAGCCAGCGCATGGTAACCCTCCTTCCCGTGCTGATATCATTGAGTTTGCCGCGGTTCCGTGTGCCCCGCAATATCCCTATTTTGGGAAACAATGAAAAATACCCCCTCCCAAAATAGGGAGAGGGCAGAAAAAAGCACGAGGTTGTAGGGCTATTCCTTGGGAGAGGGGGTGGGCGCACGCCCGAACAGCAAAAACAGCTCCGCACGGCTGTTGATGCCAAGCTTTTTGTAAATGGCCTTGCTGTAGGTGGCCACGGTGGAAACGGTAAGCCCAAGTTCCGGCGCGACTTGCCTAAGTGTCATTCCCTGCAGCAGAAGCAGTACGACCTGCTTTTCGCGGGGCGACAAATTCGTGTTGTCGAGGCTTGGCAACCGTGAAGGCTCACCTTTGTTTGCATTTAAGGCACCATCGGCAAGGGCGGTCATGTTAATCAAGCGAAACTCCCGCGACCAGTCGGCAAAAAACAGACGCTGCGAAAAAGAGGGCGACAATAAAAGAAACACAGTGAACAAAACGGCGGCCACGATTACAGCGATGGACTGGGTGGAGCTGAGCGTTATGTGCAAAATATCGATGCCAACATACAAGGCACCAACCAATGTCATACACAAAAGAATTAAGCGCTTGTGCATGCGAAAGTCCAAGAACTTGTTGGTAACGCATCCGAGCAGATAAAATGTTGTCAAAAAACCCACTTCCTTGAGCTCGGAAAGCAAGTATGCGGCGTTTGGCAGCCCCATGTACCACGCTACATGACTCATGACGGACGAGAGGAAGAACACACAGCACATGATCCAGACGCTTCGCTGAAAGATCACCTGAAGAAGGATGCAACAAAGAAGAAACGCCATCGCAAGAATGCCGTAGATGCGCGCGTCGGAGGGATGTTGGAACGCGGGCGCGTAAAAACCCGAAATGCGAATGGCGAAGTACGAAAAAAGAATAAAAAGCACCAGCCAAATACTGGGGTCAAACCTTTTGTGCGGCTTCTCTCCAGCTCCGGCAAAATCCGCTTTTTTAACAAAATACATGCAAACGCACAACGTCAAGACAATGGCAGCAGCAAACCCCTTGTACGCGATTGGGGGCGCAGGAACAAATTGGGCGGTCCATTGTGCCAAGCCGATCAGCAAAACCAAAAACGCGCTTGCGAAAAAGCGTTCCGCATTGTTGAGAACAAAAACAAACGAAAAGCTGCCGGTGGTGACGCACCCGCCAAGACCCGCCATAAAAATGGAGGCGCATATTAGCGAGGCGTAGCCGCTGGGGAGAAAGACCCACGGAAGGAACCCGGCCGCCGTAATTACCGAAGAGATTTTGGAAATCACAGCGATGTTTTTTGCGCTGGCAAAAGCAAACATGATGATAGCGCCTGCGGCAAACGCAAAAAACGTAACGGTGGTTGCGCTTAAGTCGAATACGCGAACATTTTCGTTCAAAAAAAGGCTTTGCAGGTTAACAAACAGCATCGATAGCGGAAAGGCAAAAAAATACCGCAAATACGCAGGACGTATGTTGCGAAGCGAAAGGGGTTCCCTGGCGCTCCAGAGGTTGCGCAGGGATAGAATCAGCTTCGACGCATAGCCTCTTTTGTTCGTTGGATGTTCCATATCGGCGCCTCCAATCGTATGCTTACAACGTCTGTCTGGTTTTTTGCCCGTAAAGGTGGTGGTTGCGTTTTGAACGGCGCGATTTGCTTTTTAAAAGGGGAAACCCTGCATGGCTGGGCAAGGCGCTTACTGTTTTATATGGAAGAGTATACCATAATTCTGTAGGGGGCAAGGTGCGTTTTATTACAAAATTTTTACACTTGTTCTGTAAAACTCCCTTTTTCGATGTGCCGCGTCAAGCGTGGTCAGCCGCTCTGTGCCGGTTTCAAAAAAACGCTGTTTGTGATAGGATAATCACCAACAAAAAGGAAAGGCGCAAGGTAAGTAACGTGGCAACAAACACAGGCCTTACAAGAGCGCTGGCGGTTGAGTTGCTGAAAAAGCAAGAAGTTTTATGCCCCAACTGCGGCAAAAGCACGTTGGTTTCGCGCTATGCTCATAAAAAGCAAAACGTCGAGTACAAATGTACC
>JAEZGQ010000004.1 GCA_023416895.1 Bacillota bacterium
AAAACCTCAAAGAAGCCCCGCGATGCGGGGCTTCTTTGAAAAAGCATTTGCTTTTTTACGCCACGATATCACCTTGGTAGGAAATGAGGGAAGCGTCGTACACGCCGTCCACCTTCAAAAGCTTTTCTACAAATCCGGTTTCGGAATCCTTCAGACGAAGCTCAAGGGTCATTTCAAGGCCGTCGCGCTGTGCGGTTTTGCTCTTAAGGCGTGCGTTGGGCAGCTGCTTTACAAGCTGCTTCACCTGCTGGGAGGCCGCCTCGTGGTAATGGATGATGAGCAGATACGGCATGCTCGATTTTACCTTGAACACACTCATGATAACAAGTATGATGCCGATGCCGACTGCCGCGATGATTGCCACCACATAAAACTTAATACCGATGGCGATGCCCTCGCCGACCGCCCAGAACATGAACACCGAATCGATGGGGTCTTTCACGGCGGTGCGGAAGCGGATGATGGACAGCGCGCCCACCATACCCAAGGAAAGCGTAAGGTTATTGTTGATGAGCATCAAAACGACCGAGGTCACAAGCGTCAGCAGGATGAGGCTGACGTTATAATTGCGCGAATACATTACCCCGCCGAACGTGCGCTTGTAAATGAAGAAGATGAACAGGCCCACCGCAAACGCAACGGCGATGGTCAAAAGTACCTGCGCGGGGCTTAATGTGCTGACAAAAAGTTCGGAAAGGTTAAAATTCTCCATGGTTCTCCTCCTATCTCAAAGGCACGCGCCCCCGAGGCTTTCGTTTTTCGCGGTGTTTCCCTTATAAACGCGCCATAAAGCGATTATAATTCATATTTGCGGCACAGGCAATATTTGCTGATGGCGCTTCTCGCGTGCGCATCGGTTTGCAAAAGCGCGCGCACATAGGTGGGTAGGTAACGGTTGAACTTCACCTCCAGCACCATGTCGTAGCCCGAAACGGCGGGGTAGGTAATGATGTTCGGATTAAAAAGATCCACATTGCGAAAGCCCGTGCGCACGTTTTTGTCGAAGGTGATGCGCACGTCCTCCAAGGGGAATACATATGCCTCACGCATATAGTCAACGATTACACGCGGCTTAAAAAGCGAGGTTGAAAACGTGCGGTACATGCGCCTTGCAAAAGGCTCCTCGCGGTTTAAAAGCACGCTGTAGTCGCCTCTTAAAAGGCTTTCCGCTTCCGCGCGCGAAAGGTTGAGCGATTCCTTTAAAATATAGCCGGCTTCCTTGTGCTTTCGCTCGAGCTTTACAACATCGTCTTTCATGTTGTAAATGCGCAAACGGTATTTGTCGCGGTTGTTGTCGCCCGCAAGCTTTTCACGAAATGCGCTGTCGTCCACATCGTCAAAATATAGGCTTCGGATGAAGTATTCACCCTCGTTGTGGCGCGCGTAGCGATCCTGCTCCATCGTCAGCCGAAGCCGCGTGCGGAGCATTTCATAGTCGCCAAAGTTTAAGTAATATTTTAGTTCATGCCGGTACTCTTTGTTGACCTTCATCCGAACACCTCGTTCATGTACGCATCGCTGAGGTTGAACGCTTGTTGAAGCTGCTGTTTGATAACCTCGGGACGGTTTTGCGCAAACGCACGGACCTTTTGAATTTCGCTTTGGAATTTGTCGTAATTGGAAAGGTTGATGTTCACCTGCTTTACGCCCATGAACATTGCCTGGTTGAACTTTTCGCGCTCGCGGGCGATTTCAGGCTCCACATAGCCATAAAGCTCATCAATCAGCGCGTTGACACGCTGGGGATCATACACGGTTTTCATCGCCTCGGCGAACCGACGGATGAACGCATCGCGCCATGCGGCGTTTTTCAAAAGAGCGTTGAACAGGTCGGAACAGGGCTGGGTGGATTCGCGCCGCTTTTGCAGCGTATTGTGCGTGTAGCTACCCCAACCCCAGCAGAAGTCGTAATAGATCCACGTCCACTTGCCGCCCGGGGCCTTGTAGTATTGGATGTTCCAATAGTCGGAATTCGCCACATAGATTTCGGCGATCATATAGTCCATAAAGCTTTGCATGTCCATTTGGCTTTCCACATAGGCATAGGCCTCGGCGTTTGAAAGGTCGTGCCCCCGCACATACGCCATAAGGTCCTTCCACTCCTGTGCAGAGCCGTTGCTCACGCGTGTTTCCGACTTTACGATGTCGATGTTTTCGCTTTCCGTTAGGTTTTCGTGCTGTGCCACAAAAAAGCGGCTGCGCTTTTCCTTTAAGAAGTAAACACCCCAGTATTCGCCGTTGAGGTAGAGCACGTAGGGCTTGTACGCCTGATAGAGGATGTTCATATCCGTGCCTTCGAGAAGGCCGGAGGAAAGCTCGTCACGGATTTTAGAAAGCGACTGGTCTTGAGCGCCAGCGCGCAGCACGAGCGACTTGTATTCGGTATACGGCCGGTTTTCAAAAAACGGATATGCCAACGAGTTTTTACCGTATTCCGCCCGGGCAATTACCGCAAAGCCCTTTTGTGCGCGCATACGCCCGTAAGCGCCGGAGATGCGGATGCTCACGTTTTGACTGAACACTTGGGTGCCGCTGTCGTTATATACGGCAAAGCTCGCAGGACGCTCCCATTTGGTTTGGATTTCTTCGCCCTGTACACCGCGCCCTTCGTAATAGTTGGCGCTAAGCAGCATTTGATCGAGCGGCAAATCGGGGTCGAAATTTTCGCCGTAGGCGTAAATTCCGGTTTTTTCATCCCACAAATTGTCGGGGTCGGTCACAAGCGTTACAACGGGCAGCGCGTGATCTACACCGTCGGAGCTGAAAAGATAGGTGCCGCTCACGGAAAAGCCCGTAAGATATCCATCGCGCACGGAAATGGCGCGCACCACGGTGTTTTTGCCGATCTCAATGGGGCCCGTGTATTTTTGTGCGGAGCCGGAAGATGGGGAAGGGGTCGTGCTGTCGGTCGTATAGTACACGGTTTCGCCCGCGGGAACGTTAATTTGAAGCGAAACGGGCGCATCGAAAATACCCGGTGCGGTAACAAACTCGGGGCTTGCGGTGATGCCTGCACTGCCTGCTCCGTTTTGAGCGCCCGGCGTGGCGGTTTTGTAGTAAACCGTTTGCCCGTTCTCATCGCGGCCACAGCTTACATCGGGCAAAAAGGCGCCCGCAGCGAGCTTGTTCAGAAAGCCGCCCTGCGGGTCGAAAAGATACAGCGCCTCGCCCGTGCTGCTGATGGAAAATGTCAAATCAAGCTGATTTTTTTTTTGTGCGTCGCCCACTGGAAGGCCCGACGCATATACAACGAGGTAGCCTCCGGCCTCCACCGTTACATCCGGAAACACCCATTTTGCCGGGTTGTTGGGGTCGTTCGTGATACCGTAGCCTGAAAGGTTTACGGAGGAAGCGCCCGCGTTGTGCACCTCGAACCAGTCGATGTACTGCCCCTGCGGGTCGGCAACGGCGCTCGAATTGAGCCCCATCATTTCGGAAATGTATAGATCGCCCAAAGAGGCGCTCATGTGCTGCGTAAACTGTGCGTAACCCTCGTCGGTATTTGCGAAACCGGGCGTGGGCTTGTGCGATGCGGAAAACTCACCCGTGCCGTCGGGCACGCGCGCCATGGAAACATCTGCCTGCTGCCTTGCGTACGAATAGCTGTCCGCAATTTTTCCGGTTTTTCCGCTAAGCACAACGGATTCCTCGTAGGCGCGAAGCGAAAACGGCACATGGAGTTCAGCATCGCCCGCTACGCTTTCGCTGCCCGAGCAGAAAATAACGAGGTAGCTTTTGGCTTTGATTACGGTTCCTTCGGGGAAACGGTATTTCATGGGTTGATCGAGGCTGTCGGAAATGCCACAGCCGGAAAGGTCCACATCCGCGTCGGTCGCGTTATAAAGCTCGATCCAATCGGAATATACCCCCATTGCATCCGGCAGTGTGGTGATGTTGCATGCCATAAACTCGTTGATGTAAACGCCCATGTCCTCTCCGCCAAGCATGGTTTTTTCGTAGGCGGCAATGCCCGCTTCGTCGTTTTCGTAACCGGGAGAGGGGCTTTGCTCCACATAATTTCCCGAAGCGTCAAGCGCGAGGCTTTTTCCTTCCATTACCGCGCGAAGCTGGAGCGTACTGAGCGCCTGCCCGCGCGAATCAAACAGCACAAGCGTCTCGCTCGAGGAAATGCGAAACGGTGCGTACAAGCCGCCCTCAGCCCCGCCAGAGCAGTAAACCAGCAAAAAGCCGTTGGCGGGAATTTTTGTACCCGAAGGGAACACATACTTTGCGCCGTCAAGCAGGCTATCGGAAAGCCCGAGACCACTGATGTCAATTTCCTCGGAGGTAAGGTTTTTAAACTCCACCCAGTCGGGATAATTGCCAAAATCGTCAGGCACCGAGCCTTTGTTGCTGGCCATGACCTCGTTAATGGCCACTGCCGGCGTTACGGAGGAACCGCTTTGTGTTTTTGTATTTACGACCACGAAAACGAGCGCCGCGCACAAAAGCGCGGCGAGCAGCGTCGCCGTGATAACCTTGCGTGCCTTCAAAGGTGTTCTCCTTTTTTATGCCAAGTCTGCGGTTATTCTACCACACCTAGTCCGATATGGCAAAGAAGGGCACGAAAATTTACAGACCGTACGCAATTTAGTTGAAACGTAAGCCTTACCTTTTACGAGCTTTTCCTTCGGCCGCAACAGTCTTTGTAAAGGGCATCAAACTTGCAGAGAAGCCATGTCCTCTACACGCTCCGCAATGTAGCGGGTTGCATCCGCGACACCCTGGTTGTAAAACGCGGGCGCAAGCTCTTTTGTAACAAAGTCGAGCACAAGCATGGCCGCAAGGTCGCCGATCTCCTCCTCGCGCTCGCTTAGAAAAAAGCTCTTGATGGCGGCTGCCATCGCCTTTTTTTGTTCCGCGTTGAGCCGTATTCTTTCTTTTTCCGGACGGGCCATATCAGTATCCTCCAGAATTTTGTACTACCCATTGTATCATGGGTGTGGTTTATGAAAAACATGCCATGCTCCGTAGCGATGCCCGTCGTTTCAAGGCGGCTTTTTGCATAAAAAAGCCGCCCGACGGGTTTTCCGTTCGGGCGGCGTGAAGAATGCTTTATTCGCCCGGCATGGCAACCGGTATAAACTCCAGCGTTGCGGAGATCAGCTTATCGGGCTTCTCCTCGTGGAGCAAATGCCCCGCGTTTCGCACCACAGCAAAGCACGCGTTTTTAAACGCCGCATGGTAAAACTCGGCTTGCGCATGGGTGCGCCATTTGTCTTCTCCGCCCTGCAAAATAAGAACATCCGGCTCGACCTCGCGCAGACGCGCGTTGAGGGCGGCATCATCGAAATAATGAAGCGAATGGCGGATGGCACGCCTGGCGGGACCATCGGAAACGGTGCGGTAGTATTCGGCCGTTACCTCGCTTGTGAGGCAAGTAAGATCGAAGAAACACTGCGAAAGAATGGTTTCCACCGTGCGCACGCCGTAAAGCATGCTCGCAACCGGACCCAAAACCGTGCTATCAATCATGCGCACGGCAAGCGGCATTTCCGGAGAAATGCTGCCCGGCGCAACCAAAATAAACCTACCAAGGCGCTCAGGCGCTGTGGCCGCAAGCTGCGTCACATAGGCGCCGCCCATGGAAAACCCGATGAAATGTGCGGACTTGATGCCCTTTGCGTCCATGAAAAGCCTTAAGCTTTCCGCATGATCCTCAATGGTATAGCCAAACATTTCCGGCCTATCGGAATAACCGTGACCGAGGAGGTCCACCGCGATGACGCGGTAATATTCGCTCAGACGGTTGAACACCGCACGCCAGGTATAAAGCGACTGGCCGATGGTATGCACAAGGATGAGCGGTTCACCGGAACCTGCCTCCATATAGTGCATTTTTACCGTTTCACCCGCAAGCGCCTCCGAAGCTACAGGCTCCGTTGCCTCAGCAGCCGGTTCGTCTTCCGCTTTCTGCGACCTTTTGCGTTTCGCGCGCTCCGGAACCTCCGGCGCAGGCAGGACGATTTCCACATATTCTCCGACATGCTCGGAGTTGATGAATTTCTTAACTTCAAGGGATAAGTTCACGAGCGACCTCCCGGTACTTCGCCTTTTTGGGCGTTGCTTGCACATATATCGTCATGTTATTCTACATGCTTTTTGGCGCTTTTGCAAGCAATTCGCGCCTTTGTAAAGCCGCGTTTGGCCCTTTGTCATAATTTGTTTACAGCGTAGCGTACCCTTTTTCCGCGTTTTTCCGTCGATGTGGCGGAGGCGCCATGCTTTTTGAGCCAAATCTTCCCATCAGCTCCTGCATTTTTTAACAAGCCATAGGAAGGCTCCCATAAAATCCATCCGCTCAGGATGCGTTTGTAGACCGAGAATGCGTCCGTTTTCATGCTCAATGGCCTCCACGACGCCTTCCGGGGACCAGGCCGTGGCCATAAGCCCTTTTCCCGTTTCTCTGACCGCCTGGTGGTGCGTGCTCCAAACCTCGGCAGTTTCGCCAAATAGGCTTCGCGCAAGCGTACCTTCCGCGGTTTTGATCGCATGCATCCCCTTGGAGCCGATTTGGTGCTCTTCCAAAAAGCCCGCCTCGTGAATATCGCGGTGCAACGTTCCTTTGAGCGCCACGTTGATGAGCTGATGCCCGCGGCAAATCCCAAGAATGGGTAGATTCTTTTGGAACGCTGCCTCAAAAAGCTTCATTTCAAACGCGTCGCGTTCAGGGGAGATACCGTCCACCACGCTTGAGTTTTCATAGCCGCCCAAGCTCCCGTCCACGTCCCCGCCGCCGCTAAGCACAAGCCCATCCAAAAGGGAAAGCGATTCGAACCCAAAGGGGAGGATCAAGGCTTCGCCGCCCGCGCGCTGTACAAAGGTGCAGTAGGTTTCGTAAAGCTTAAAATACCTGTCGTCCGAAAACGAGGGGCTGATTCCGATGAGTGGGCGTTTCATTCAGTGCATTCCTCCGGCAAGTTTTTTTAAGGTTTCTTTTTTGTTGTCTTTGGGATAACGTACGCAGTGTTCGTAAAGCTTTTGCTTGATTTGCCCCACGCGGGGGGAGGGGGGAAGGTTCAGCCATTCCATGATCTCTTTTCCGGTGCAAGCAAGGTCGTCGTAGCTTTGCGGCACCTTGTCGCGCTCCATACGGGAAAGGATGCCTTTCCATTTTTCGGCGGTCTTAATCGGCCCTATAAGCACGCCAGAGCCATGTACATCCGCCTCTCGCAGCGATATGAGCTTATATGCGTTTTCTCTACCGATTTCGGAGAACTTCAGCCTGAGCTTAAACTCCCGCGCGTCACCGTTGAGATCATACATATGGTTCTTTACGAGCGTACACACCTCGTCTATGACGGCGTTCGGAAAACGGAGCCTTGTCAGAATTTCCCGGGAAATTATTTCGCTCCCAAGCTCATGCGCGTGCATGTTGCCCTGCTTTCGCCATGCCTCGGGCTTCCCAGTGTCGTGAAGAAGACCTGCGAGCCGAAGCGTAAGGGATGCGGGCGCGCACGCACACGCGTGAAAGCTGTGGTCGAGCACGTCGTAGCGGTGGTGCGAGGTTTTTTGCTCTACACCCCGCGCAGCCATAAGCTCCGGCAAAATTACCGCAAGCGCGCCGATCTCTTCAAGCGTTTGAAGCGCGCGAAGGACGGGGCTTTTGCTTGCCGCTGCGTCGTTTATAGGGTCATACCGGTAAGTGCCGTAGCGCTCGTCGCACAGAAGGATTTTTTTAAGCTCGTCACGCACGCGTTCAGGCGAAATGTCCTTTAAGCCCGATACGTTTTCCTTGGCTGCGCGAAGCGTATTTTCCTCAATGGAAAACCCAAGCTCTCCGGCAAAGCGTACCATGCGCAAAATGCGAAGCCCATCGTCTCGCAAAATCAAAGAAGGATCGGCACTCGTAGCGCGAATCACGCGGTTTTCTAAATCCGCAAGCCCGCCCGTAGGGTCGATGAGCGCCTGCTCGGAAATATCGTAGTAAAGTGCGTTTACCGTAAAGTCCCGCCGGAATGCGTCCTCCTGCGGTGTTTTTGAAAACATCACCGCTTCTGGCTTGTGTGCGCCGCCCTCCCCGTACCGGTCCGCGCGGAAGGTGGTATGCTCAAAGCTTTCGCCATCCACATGAAGCTCGAGCGTGCCGTAGGCAAGCCCTTTTGGGATTTGTACAATCCCTTCGCGCGCGCAAAGCTCCATCAGGCGCTGTGGCTCCATGGCGCTGCAAATGTCCGTATCGCTCACGGGGTAGTGAAGAAGCGGGTTTCGCACCATGCCGCCCACCGCGTAAAGCCGAAAGCCCTCCTTCAAAAAGAGGGCAGAAAGTCGTTGTAAAGCTTCTGTTATGAAAACATTCGGCATGATCTTCCGTGTTCTTTTCTTGATCGAGAAAAGAACCAAAACAATGTTAGGGGATTTTTTCTGACAAGTTCGCTGCGGCGAAATGCTTATGGAAAGTCCTCGTAGGCGGCATACGCCGCCTGCGAGGACTTTTCTTTTTATTCCTGTTCGCCGCTTACGGTTTCGCCGGCACCGTCGTTTGCACCTTCCTCGCCGGCTGCGTCATCCTCTTCCTGTGCGCTTGGCACGAGGGTTACGCCCACAACGCGGGTGCCTTCGTCCACGCGCATCAGCTTAACGCCCTGCGTGTTGCGTCCGAATATGCTCACGTCGTTTACGCCCATGCGGATGGCCGTGCCATCGTCGCGGATGAGCATCATGTCCTCGTCGCCGTCGGTCATTTTCAGGCAAACAAGCTCACCGGTGCGCTCCGTCACCTTTACGGTGATAACGCCCTTGCCGTTTCTTCCCTGCAAGGGGTATTCCTCCACATCCGTGCGCTTGCCAAGGCCGCGCTCGGTCACGCAAAGCACCGTAGCACCCTTAATCACCTTTTCAACGTCCACAACCTTGTCGTTTTCATCGAGCGCAATGCTCTTCACGCCTGCCGCCGTACGGCCCGTGGGACGGATTTCGTCTTCATGGAAGCGGATGCACTGGCCCTGCCGCGTGCCCACAAGGAACTCGTCGTTTCCGTCGGAAAGAAGCACGTCAATCACCTCGTCGCCTTCGTTGAGGCCCTGCGCGATGATGCCGCCCTTGCGGATGTTTTCAAACTCGCTCATGGGCGTTTTTTTAATAAGCCCGTCGCGCGTAGCAAGCACGAGGTATTCGGCTTCCGTTTCTTTGGTAACGCGAAGCACCGTGGTTACCTTTTCGCCCTCCTGAAGCTGCAAAACGTTGACGATGGGCGTACCCTTTGCGGTGCGGCTCGCCTCGGGGATGGTGTAGCACTTCACGCGGAACGCTCTTCCTTTGTTGGTAAAGAACATGATCTGGTCGTGCGTGTTGGCCACGAAAATGTCTTTTACAAAGTCCTCCTCGCGCGTGGTCTGCGCCATAATGCCGCGCCCGCCGCGCCGCTGCGCACGGTACGTATCCATCGCCATGCGTTTGATGTAGCCAAACTGCGTAAGCGTAACGACCATATCCTCGGGCTGGATGATATCGTCAAGGTCGATGTCGTCGCTTGCGGGTTCAATGCCCGTGCGGCGCCCGTCCGCAAATTTGCGGCGAACCTCAAGCACCTCTTCGCGCAAAATACCGAAAAGCAGCTTTTCGTCCGCAAGGATGCTTTCGTAATACGCAACGGTTTTTAGAAGCTCGTTGTATTCTTCAATAAGTTTGTCGCGCTCGAGGCCCGTAAGGCGCTGCAAGCGCATGTCGAGGATGGCTTGCGACTGCTTGTCGCTTAGCCCGAAGCGCTCCGCCAAACGCTGCTTGGCGACCGGCGCAGAGGGAGAGGTTTTGATAAGCTCCACGACCTCGTCGATGTTGTCGAGCGCGATGCGAAGCCCTTCTAAAATGTGCAGGCGCTCTTTGGCACGCTCAAGGTCGTACTGCGTGCGCCTTGTTACCACCTGCTCCTGAAAGCGCATGTAGTGGTAGAGCATTTCGCGAAGCGACAGCACCTTCGGTTCGCCGTCAACAAGCGCAAGCAGGATGATACCGAAGGTATCCTGCATAGAGGTATGCTTGTAAAGCTGGTTCAAAATGATGTTGGCGTTCACATCTTTTTTGAGTTCAATCACGATGCGCATGCCCTTGCGGTCGGTTTCGTCGCGCAAATCGGAAATGCCCTCCACGCGCTTGTCGTGCACAAGCTCGGCGATCTTTTCCACAAGCCGCGCCTTGTTCACCTGGTAGGGGATTTCCGTTACGATGATGCGGGACTTGCCGTTTGCCATCGGCTCGATTTCCGCGCGTGCGCGCACCACCACGCGGCCTCGGCCTGTGCGGTACGCTTGACGGATGCCCGCCGTGCCCATAATAAGTCCGCCGGTCGGAAAATCAGGTCCCGGAATGTAGGCCATCAGTTCTTCGGTCGTGATTTCGGGGTTGTCGAGCATGGCGACGTAAGCGTCGATTACCTCTCCCATGTTGTGCGGGGGAATGTTGGTCGCCATGCCCACCGCGATGCCGCCCGAGCCGTTGACTAGAAGGTTCGGGTAGCGCGAGGGCATAACTGTGGGCTGCATGAGCGTTTCATCGAAGTTGGGCATGAAGTCCACAGTGTTTTTATCGAGGTCGCGAAGCATATCCGTGGCGAGTTTAGAAAGCCGCGCCTCGGTATAACGCATGGCTGCCGCCGGATCGCCGTCGATGCTACCGTAGTTACCCTGACCCTCCACGAGCTGGTAGCGGATGCTAAAGTCCTGCGCGAGGCGCACCATTGCATCGTACACGGAAGAGTCGCCGTGCGGGTGGTATTTACCGAGCACGTCGCCAACGATACGAGCCGATTTGTGAAACGGCTTGTCGGACGTGAAGCCCTGCTCATCCATTGAATATAGAATGCGCCTGTGCACAGGCTTCAAACCGTCGCGCACATCGGGCAGCGCACGGTTGATGATAACCGCCATCGCGTAGGAAATGAAGGATTTCTTCATTTCCGTTTCAAGGTCAAGCGGCAGTATTTTTTCGTTTGCGGTAAAGTCGCTCATTGTATGATTACCTGCTTCCCTTTATACATCCAAGTCCACAACCAGCTTGCTGTTTTGCTCGATAAACTCGCGGCGCGGTTCCACCTTGTCGCCCATGAGAATGGTAAAAATCTCGTCGGCGCGCATGGCGTCCTCAAGCTTCACCTGAAGCATAATGCGGCGTTCCGGATCCATGGTGGTTTCCCAAAGCTGCTCGGGGTTCATTTCGCCAAGGCCTTTGTATCGGTTGATTGCGGGCTTCGGGTCGCGGCCGATCTCCGTGAGAATTTTTTCAAGCTCCTCGTCGCTGTAAGCGTACCAAATGTTTTTGCCGCGTGCCACTTTATAAAGCGGCGGCTGCGCAATGTACACATAGCCCTTTTCGATAAGCGGACGCATGTGGCGGTAGAAGAAGGTAAGCATCAACGTGCGGATGTGGCTACCGTCAACGTCCGCGTCCGTCATACATACAATTTTGTGGTAGCGAAGCTTGGTTTCGTCGAAATCGTCGTCCATACCGGCGCCAAATGCAGTGATCATGGCACGGATTTCGTTGTTGGCAAGGATTTTATCGAGCCTTGTTTTTTCCACGTTGAGGATTTTTCCGCGAAGCGGCAAAATCGCCTGAAACGCGGGGTTTCTACCCTGCTTGGCGCTGCCGCCGGCGCTGTCGCCCTCAACGAGGTAAATCTCGCACTTTTTCGGGTCTTTCTCGCTGCAATCGGCAAGCTTGCCGGGAAGGGCGGTGGAATCGAGCGCGGTTTTGCGGCGCGTAAGCTCGCGCGCCTTTCTCGCGGCCTCGCGCGCGCGCGAAGCGGTAAGGCATTTATCCACAATCTGTTTCCCGACGGACGGGTTTTCCTCAAGGTAGGTGGTAAGCCCCTCGTCAACAGCTTTATCCACAACGTTTCTTACATAGGCGTTGCCGAGCTTGGTTTTGGTTTGTCCTTCAAACTGCGGCTCCATCAGCTTTATACTGATGATGGCGGTAAGGCCCTCGCGCACATCCTCGCCCGAAAGGTTCGGGTCGCTGTCGCGCAGCATTTTATACTTGCGCGCGTAGTCGTTCACAACGCGCGTGAGCGCCGTACGGAAGCCCACAAGGTGGCTGCCGCCTTCGGCAGTATTGATGTTGTTGGCGTAGGTAAACACGTTTTCGTTGTAATCGTCGTTGTACTGCATGGAAATTTCCACCGATGCGACCTCGTTTTTCTCGGGGTCGTTGCGCGAGGCCTCGATGTAGATCGGCTCGGGATGCAGCACTACCTTGTTTTTGTTGAGATTTTTGACGAACGAGTTGATGCCGCCCTCGTAGCAGAAGGATTTTTTCAGCACAGGCTCCACGCGCTCGTCCGTAACGGTAATGGTGATGCCCCTGTTCAAATACGCAAGCTCACGCATGCGCGTGGCCATGGTGTCGAAGTTGTAGTTGACCTCGTCAAACACCTCGTCGTCGGCAAGGTAGGTCATGCGCGTGCCGCTTTCGCCATCTTCGCCGTCCTGATATGTGCCTGCTACATATACGTCGCGTACGGGCTTGCCGTACTCGTATTCCTGCCGGTAAATTTTCCCGTCGCGCCGCACCTCGGCAATGAGCCATTTGGAAAGCGCGTTTACAACGCTAAGTCCCACGCCGTGAAGGCCGCCGGATACCTTATAGCCGCTGCCGCCGAACTTGCCGCCCGCGTGCAGCACCGTAAGCGCCACCTCGAGTGCGCTCTTTTCCATTTTTTCATGGTAGTCCACGGGAATGCCGCGGCCATTGTCGCACTCGGTCAGCGAATTGTCGGGGTGAATGA
>JAEZGQ010000099.1 GCA_023416895.1 Bacillota bacterium
CAACTTATTGATACCGCCGGCCACCAAGCCTACGATATTAATCCAGAAGATATCCTGCATGCCGGAACCGGTTATTGTGCAATTGGTCTCTTTCGCCAAAGCGTCTAGTTTGTTAATCTGGGCAGCAGCTGTTGTCCAAGGATAAATGGCTTCTTCACAAGTTGTGATCACGTTGATGCCTCGTGTCACACACTTCTCCACATGGCTATAGATGTCGCTGATGAAGCTGAACAGGGTCACAACTGCCACATCGGCAACGCACTCATCCAATACTTTATCGGCATCGGTGCTGATTGTGATGCCGGTCTTCACGCCCAGCTCAGCAAAGTCGCCTACGTCCATACCCACCACAGCAGGGTTCACATCGATCGCACCAACGATCTGTGCGCCGTGTTCATACAGGTAGCGAAGAATGAACTTGGCCATCTTACCACAACCGTACTGTACAACCTTGATTTTCTCCATAATATAAAACTCCATAAAACCAAATTATTCCGTTCAGCTTTTAGGTTGGTCGGATTGCTCATTTTTATGCAGCAATAAAAATTGAAGTCAATTACGAAGAACGAGTTAATGCGTCATCGCACACTGTATATCGTTCACGCCGGCTTTTTTGTAAAAAGTCAGAGCTCATTCATTCCATCGCTCCTCCTTTGCGCAAAAAGTCGCGTTCGCGCCGACGAAGCCCTTGTAAACGCGGGCTTTTAACATCGGCTTGCGCACTACCAACTTTTTGCGCGATACGTCGGCGGTGATCTAAAATATCTGTTTTGACAAAAGGCTCGGAGGAGTTGAACGGGCGGAAAAGCAAACGTGCCCGAGCCCTTGTTACGTCGAACGTAGCTCGATATGCGCTATGCCCTTTTGGTATGACGCACTTGACCGCGCAGAGAGTACCGCTGTCAGCTTGCGCAGTGCAGAGCACAAGCAAGCAGCAAGCGAAATGGAGAATCCCATCTTTTCCGCCTTTTACATTGCAAAGAGCACCAAAAACCATCCCACCGTGTGTCTTTTAGCCTCCGGCGGGCTTAAGGGTGTCGTTTATACTTTTTCTTTGCAAAGCAGGAAATGTATGCTATGTTTTCTACGTAAGGGGGTATTCCCGATGAAAATATTTGTGTGGGCCTACCGCATCCTCTTGGGGCTCTTCCTGCTTGCGATACTCGTACTGCTTGCCGCAGAGGGATTGGCCGCCTGCTGGACCTTTATAGGAGAACCCATTCTTCTTTGGTTTATTGACCTGTACCCGCCGTATAGTGGCTATTTGCTCTTAGGCGGCCTCTTGATTGTGGGCGTTTGGGTGATGCTTTCTACGGTTATAAACGTTTTTCGTACCAAAAGAAAACCATCGGAGCCCTTGACCGAGATGTTAGCAGACACAGAAGTGAGCGCCGTATTTCAGCAGCTTGCCGAACAATGCGGAGTCACGCTCGCTGAGGGGGACTCTGAGTTTCATCTAGCCTTCCAAAACCCCAATCATGCTATCTGGTGCGTAAACGATGGAGACGAGTTCATAGTTGGGCTGATAGACAGCCCTCATCACGAGCATTTTGATTCCATGAAGGCCGCACAGAAAGAGATAGAGGACATCTGTGCGGAGAAAAAAGTGCAGATGATTTTCTTTGATGCGAAAGGTGAAGCGTATTGGAATGACCTCTATTCCGCCGAAGACCTTGATGCGGAAGTTTTTGCCCGTTTTCATCCCCTCCGGGCTCCGCAAGCTTGGTGGGCAAGATGCCTGCGAATAATTTTCCTTATTCTCCCGCCCTTTACGCCGCAAGTGGTTCGTGCGGAAATCTATTCCTATCGAGGAACCTATGACCGAAAAGTTTTCCGAGAAGGATAAAATGCGGCGGCATCTATATTTACAAACTTTCCACAAAAAGGACAGATCCCTTGCGGGCTGTTTTTTCGTGGAACATTTGATAGGGGAGTTGAACGGGCGCATTGCAAACAGTCTGTGGACTGATTGCAATACGCCCCGCAATTATGAGCTGGATCGAATTGTGCAGTACGAAATACAAGCCATATCATGAATTTTAACAACGAAAAGAATATCCTCGTTCGGCGCTCACCACCCCATGCACAGTTACACAATGCACCATAAAAAAATATCTGAATAAATCCAACAGGATTCGAGAGAATGTCATATCAAATGGCGCTGCCATAACTTTACAATCCTTTTAAACGAGTATATACTTTCTTAATAATCATACATTTCTTCAAGCCAAAAACAGCATATCGAGGAGGTTCACGTGGAAGCATCCGGCAAATTATCGGTCTGGACCAAGATCAAATTCGGTGTGGGTGACTTCGGCATGTCCGCAATCACCGCATTGCTGCAGTTCTACATGCTCTTTTACTATACGGATGTCGTCAAGATTGACCCCGGTGTCGCGGGCACGGCCATACTCGTGGGCAAGCTCACATGGGACATGGTCAACGATGTGCTGTTTGGGTATCTGGAAGACAAAACAAAATCCCGCTGGGGCAGGCGCCGCCCATATTTAATCCTCTGTGCAATTCCGCTTGCTCTCTCGTTCTGGCTGCTGATGTCTCTGCCCGAGGGCATGTCAAACATCGTGGCGTTTTTCGCCGTTATCGGCACATTTATCCTGTTTGATACGTTCAATACGATGATTGTCACCGCGTATTATGCCATGACCGCAGAGCTGACAATGGATTATAACGAGCGAACCTCGGTATCTACCTACCGCATGATGTTCAACATAGTCGGCTACATTTTCGGCGCAGGCATTGCAACAACGCTTGCGGCGGTGATCGCCAATATGAAGGGCATTTCTGTGCGCGAGGCTTGGAGCGTGGTGGGGCTTTTGTTCGGCATTCTTGCGGCCGTTACGGTGCTCATTCCCGGATTGTTCGTACGCAACAAACCCGCCGTGGAAAGTGTCCCTACTACGATGCCGCCCATGCGCTCCATACTAAGCGTATTCAAAAATAAACCGTACATCAAATACATGATCATTACCATGATCATGAGCACCGCGTTCACACTCGTAACCACGATGCTACCGTACTTTTTAATTTACCAGCTCAACATGGCCGACGCGCAAATGTTCGTTATGGTGCTGATGCTCGTTACGCTTGCTGTGTTTTTAATTCCGTGCGCAAAAGTATCCAACCGGCTTGGCAAAGCAAAAACCTATGCACTCGGTCTCACGATCGCCTGCACGGCGCTGATCGTGAGCTTTTTTTTGCCAAATGAGCAGAGCATCATCATTTATATCGTCGCATTTGTCGCAGGCCTCGGTTTTTCGAGCCAATGGGTTTGCCCGCACAGCATGATGCCGGATGTAATAGAATACGACGAACTGGCTACCGGAGAACGGCGCGAAGGCCTCTATTACGGCATCAACGGCATGGCGGGCAAGGTAACGGGCGCATTGGGCAGCGCAATTTGCGGCTGGGGACTTAAACTCACAGGTTATGTTGAAGGTGCGCAACAAACCGGCACTGCGCTTATGGGCATCCGCTCGATGTTCGCGTTGCTTCCGGCGGTGCTGCTGCTCGTCTGCGTGCCGCTTCTGATTCGGTATCCCATTACCCGCGAAAGCCACGCCAAGGTTGTCGAACAGTTGCAGGCGAGGCGCTCTGCGCAACATACGGAGGAAATGCCATGAACATCGTTGTGATCGGTGCGGGGCTTGGCGGGCTGACGTTTGGCGCGCTGGCTGCAAAGGATGGTCATACCGTGACGGTGTATGACAAAAACGCTAAGCCGGGCGGTGTCGTCGCTCTATGTGAACACAACGGCTATCGGTTTGAACAGGGGCCGTTGATCCTTGGCGATTTGCTGCCCGGTGAACCGCTTTACGAGCTGCTTCAAAGCCTTGGCATTCATCTTGAAACGGTGCGTGCGGATCGCGGCATCGTCATGCCGGATTATGAAATGTGGAAGCCGGATGATTATGAAGGCCCGTATTGGCGGCGTGAGCGGCTCAAAAAGCTTTTCCCGGACGATGCGGGCGGCATCGAAGAATACTATCGTTTCTACGACAACATGATGCATCTTCGCTATCTATCCACGCGCAAGCAAACGCCGTGGACAAAACTTAGTACAGCGCTTACCTACCTGCGCGTGAAGCAATACGAAAAGCTGAGTGCGGATGGCATCACAAAGCGCTTCTTCAAAAACGAAAAGATTCGTGCGTTGTTTACTGGCATATTGGCCGATTTTTGCGCGGACCCGGACGAGGTGCAAGGGCTTGGGCTCCCATTTTGCAACATAGAAACTGCCTTCGATAAGCGCATACCTTTGGAGCGGAACGGAAAACAGTATTATCCCGGCTACTGCTCCATCGTGGGCGGCTGCCAAAAATTGCCCGAAGCGCTGGCAGCTTATATCGTCGAGCATGGCGGGCGGGTGATACTGAACACCATCGTCGATAAGGTGTTGATTGAGAACGATAAGGCAGTAGGCGTGCAGCTCGCGGACGGCACGAAGCAGAGCGCGGATGTTGTGGTAGGAAGCGGAGGCGGGCACGACTTTTTCGAAAATGCCGTGGGGCTTGAACACCTCGACGACGAATACAGGGCGGTACTTGAAAGCTTCCGGCCGATGGAGGCGGTGTTCATGCTGCATCTGGGCGTGGATTATGACCCGATGCAATACCTGAAATCACCCCTTTGCTACTATTACGGCACATACGATCTGCACGGTGCTACGCAAAACCTGCGTAACGGCATCTACCACGGCGGCGACGACGGCTTTTTAATTTATGTGCCAAGCGCACATGCGCCCGAATTTGCACCACCGGGTATGCATTGCGTAACAATTTACACCGTTGCACCCGATACGCTTTGTGTTGGAGCTTGGCATGAGAGGAAACAGGAATATGCCGAGAAGCTGATCGCGCTTGCTGAGCAGCATTTGCCGGATTTGGACCGCCACATCACGACCATGAAGATCATGACAGCCGAGGAATATCGAACTTACACGCATATGCAAAAATGCTCGTTTGGCGGCGTGGTGCCCATTTGGCACCAGAAGAATCCCGCGCATGTCACACCCGTGAGGGGGCTGTACTTCGTTGGGCAACAAAGCGAGAATGCAGGAGGTGTGGGCGTTGTGATGTTTGGCGCAAAATCGGCTTACGAAAAGGCAAAGGAGCGGGTTCACGCATGAAACAGTATGACGTTATCATAATCGGCAGCGCGACGAGTGGCAGTTTCTTGGCTGAGCGCATTGCAAGTGCCGGAAACAGCGTTTTAATACTCGAAGCCCAGACTGAAGCATCAGTCGGTACAAAATACGACATCTTTCACATCGGAAAGCCGGACTTTGACCGCTTTCATCTGCCGATGCCGGTCGCAGGGGAGGATTTTGCCTTCGAATTCACGGGCGGCTCCAATTTTTCAGCGTTTGACAAACATGAAAAAACAGGTGGCGGCACAACGATCGGCATGCATATGCATGCGTATACTTTGCGGTTAAACCGTTGGGCACAAGCTGCAAATGCACAGATCGAATATGGTGCTTTGTTTACCGATTTTGTGTATGATGCCGGGCGTATTTGCGGCGTAACCTACGAAAAAGACGGACAGCGAATCGATGTAGGCGCAAAGCTTGTAGCGGATTGCTCGGGCATTCCCTCTGTTGCCCGTACGAAGCTGCCGGATGGTTACGGTGTGGAGAACTTCGAAATTTCACCCCGTGATATGTTCTATGTTACATTAAGATATGTACGCTACTTCAACGAAAAAGACTATGTGAAAAAGGGCCGCTCTTGGCCGTATTACAAAATCTGGGAAGCACCGCAAGCGGATCCGCAAGGCGCGATACTCGGCGTTGGCGCAAATCTCTCGTTTGAGATGGGTGAGCGCATATTTGCCGAGTTTGAGCGTACAGTAACCCTACCCAAATATGAGCTTTGCTATATCGAACGAGGTGCCACACCTTATCGCCGACCACCGTATTCGTTCGTCGCCGATGGCTTTCTTGCCTGTGGGGACGCAGCATGCCTGACCAAACCCAGTGCGGGCGAGGGGGTGACCTCGTCTATGGTGCAGCTTGAAATCGCGGCCGAGGTCATATGCAAATTGCTGGCGGAAGGCAAACCGCTTACTCGCGCGAACCTATGGCCAATCAACAAACGCTACATCGATGCGCAAGGGCGTGCGTTTGCCAGCCAAATGGCAACGCTTGTTGGCGCGGTTGCAAGTAGCGCGGCGGAAAACGACTTCTTCTTCGAGAAGGATATCATCTTCTCGCAAAAGAGCTTCGAAAGCATGAGTGAAGGGAAGCCGCTGGCTTTCTCGACTGCTGATTTGACAACAATGGCGCTTAAGATGCTCGGCGGCGTAATCGCGGGAAGGCTGCGCGTTTCCACCATCCGCGCGCTCCTTAAGGCTATGAGCAACGGAAATAAAGTATCCGCGTTGTACGAAGCCTATCCGGAAACGCCGGAAGGCTTCGATGACTGGTGTAGGCGTGCCGATGCAGTATGGGCTTCATGCGGAAGTATGGCGGATGCGCTCAGTGTCATCAAATGATAGGTGGGGCGGCTTTCTGAACTCAATACGAGGCAATACTAGAAGGGTGCAGGCTTAATGCCTGCACCTTATTGTTTGATGTCAGCAACTTACTATTTTGTGCAGCCGTAACACTCAGAACCACAGAACATGCATGCCCTTAAAACAAGCAGCTTTATCTATCGCGCTTAGCCGCTTGTTCTGCTGTATTAATCCCGCATTTTTGAATCGAAAACCAAACCCCGTTTTTTAGTCGTTGATTTTTTTAATACGCCGTGATATAATTCAGTTCGCGGACCGGTAACGTTACCGGCAACGTTACCGAGAATGTTTTCATATTATGTCGAATCAATTTTGTAGCTTCTAGAGGGGTAATAGTGGGTCATCTTACGATCAAGGATATCGCTCGCTTGAGCGGCACTAGTGTAAGCACGGTTTCACGTGTTTTGAACGCCCGTGTGGATGTAAGCGAAGCCTCTCGCCAAAAGGTGCTTGAGGTCATTGGCTCCAACCACTATGTGCCAAACAACAGCGCGAGAAACCTAGTAAGCAAAAAAACCAATGTCATCGCTGTTATCATAAGGGGCCGCGGCAACCCGTTCTTTGCAAGGCTCATCAAGATCATTGAGCCTGAACTCAACATGGGCGGCTTTGAAATGTCTGTCCAGCATATAGACACGGACGACGACGAACTTATGGCGGCTGCCATGCTTGAGCGCGAAAAACGCCTCAAGGGAATCATCTTCTTAGGCGGCAGGTTCAACTACCGTGCGGATGATATAGCTGCCATTAAGGTACCGTTTGTATGCTGTTCCTATACGAATGAATTCGGCGCACTTGATGAGGGCAGTTATTCGTCCGTCGCCATCGACGACAAAAAGACCGCCAGGCAAGCAGTCGAGTACCTTTTGAAAAACGGGCATAGGCGCATCGGCGCTCTCATCGAACGAACCGACGGCGGCTCCATAAGCCAGCTCCGCTACCAAGGCTATTTAGGCGCCCTTCAAGACAATGGCATTGCACTCGATCCCGCCCTTGTGGCGAATGCAGGTAGCTTTGAAATGAACGATGCTTACCTTGCAGCTACGGAGCTTATAAAGTCTGCAAAGCCCACCGCCATTTTTGCCATCTCCGATCTCATGGCTGTGGCGGCAATGAAGGCTGCTTCGGACTTAGGACTCAATGTGCCGGATGACATTTCCGTGATCGCCATCGACGGCATTGAATTTTCCGCTTACTGCGTACCAACTTTGACAACGCTCGAGCAGCCATTTGATGAGCTTGCGCTCAAGAGCGTGGAAATCCTTACTGGTCTTATCAAAAAAGTTGGTGTCAATGGTCACTTCCTCTTTGAAACAAGCCTTAGAGCAGGCGGTTCAGTTAAGAAAATTTAGGCAAAACTAGAAATGATATTTAAGTTTGCGCGTTAAGCGCAAATATAAATAAGGAGTGAGGACAATGAAAAAAACCTTAGCTGTTATTTTGGCGCTTGTTATGATGGTCGGCCTTGCGGCCTGCCAGCCTGCACCGGCGGGCGAAACCCCGGCACCTGCGGAGTCCGCAGCGCCCATCGAACCCACCCCCGCTGAGCCTACGGCATCAGGCTCCGTATACTATCTCAACTTCAAACCCGAGCAGGATGCGCAGTGGCAGGAGCTTGCCGCGGCTTACACCCAGGAGACCGGTGTGCCCGTAACGGTCGTGACCGCCGCGTCTGGCACCTATGAATCCACGCTCATGAGCGAGATGGGTAAATCCGAAGCCCCCACGCTGTTCCAAGTGAACGGCCCCGTCGGCTTGAACAACTGGAAAAACTACTGCTACGATCTTTCCTCCTCGGCGATCTACGGTGAGCTCACCAGCGACGATTTTGCGCTCAAAGAGGGCAACACCGTCTATGGCATCGCCTATGTAATCGAGACCTACGGTATTATCGTAAACACGGACCTGTTGACGAAGGCCGGTCACACCATCGACGAGATCAAGGATTTCGCATCCTTCAAGGCCGTCGTTGAGGACATTACCGCCCGCAAGGCTGAGCTCGGTTTCTCCGCGTTCACTTCCGCCGGTATGGAAGGTTCGTCTGACTGGAGGTTTAAAACCCACCTTGCCAACCTGCCCATCTACTATGAGTACAAGGCAGACAACATCGGCTCCACCGCTGCCATCAAGGGAACCTACCTCGACAACTATAAGAACATCTGGGACCTCTACATCAACAACGCCACTTGTGCGCCCGCCGAGCTTGCGGCCAAGACCGGCAACGACGCTGTGTCCGAGTTCGTGAACGGCGAGGCCGTATTCTATCAGAACGGTACCTGGGCATATAACGACGTTTCCTCCATCGGCGATGAAAACCTCTACATGCTGCCCATCTACATCGGCGCCGAAGGCGAACAGAACCAGGGCCTTTGCACCGGTTCCGAGAACTTCTGGTGCGTGAACAAGAATGCCTCCGAGGAAGACATCCAGGCTACCCTTAACTTCCTCAACTGGGTCGTTACCTCCGAGACAGGCACCGCCGCGCTTGCGGATAAGATGGGCTTCGTCTGCCCGTTCAAGAGCGCTAAGCCTTCCGCCAACCCCCTCATCAAGATCGCGGATGAATACATTGCAAACGGCAAGACCGCGGTTGCATGGTGCTTCGCTACCATGCCCTCCGAGGAGTGGAAGAATGGCGTAGGTTCCGCCCTTACCGCGTATGCTGCGGGCACCGGCACCTGGGATGCGGTCGTGACCGCGTTCGTGGATGGCTGGGCAACCGAGTATCAGCTTACAAACGGCTGATTGACGTAGGACAGATTTAACCAGTACACTAAAAGGGGCGGGCGCACTACGCCCGCCCCTTCTAGTTGCACAAGTTCCGTTCCGCCGTTTGTGCGAGGCTCTTCGGGGTTTTGCGCATCCGCCTTGCGTGTTTTTGACGCTCCTGGGCGGCGGACGTGAGAGGAAGGAAATCCTGCGGATTTCACTCGTTTTGACGCAAAAGCCGTCAAAGCCGGAACTTCGCATGGCACGATTGCTTCACAAAACTGGAGGGCGCCGCATGGTAAAATCGATTAAAAAGTATTGGCCGCTGTTCGTTCTGCCTACGCTCGCCGCGTTTATCATCGGCTTTCTTATCCCTTTTGCGGAGGGCGTATATCTTTCCTTTTGCCAATTTACCCTCGTGAAAGACGCTACATGGGTAGGGCTTGATAATTACATCCGGGTGTTCTCCATCGACGCGACGTTTAAGAATGCATTTGGCTTTACGGCAACGTTTACCGTGGTGACTACGGTGCTTATCAACGTTTTCGCGTTTTGTGTAGCACTCCTTCTCACGCGCGGTATACGCGGCACCAACTTCTTCCGCTCCGTGTTCTTTATGCCTAACCTTATCGGCGGCATCGTGCTCGGTTACATCTGGCAGATCCTTTTAAACGGGCTCTTGATGCTGCTGGAAAAGCCGCTTCTCTCGCTCGATGCTACCTACGGTTTTTGGGGGCTTGTGATACTCATGTGCTGGCAGCAGATCGGTTACATGATGATCATCTACATCGCGGGGCTCCAGAACGTGCCCGGTGACCTCCTTGAGGCAGCGCGTATCGATGGCGCGAGCAAATGGCAGACGTTGTTGAAAATCAAGATCCCCATGGTCATGCCTTCCATCACCATATGCACGTTTCTCACGCTCACGAACTCCTTTAAGCTGTTCGACCAAAACCTTTCGCTTACGGGTGGCGAGCCTGCGCATGCTTCTGAAATGCTCGCACTCAATATTTACGATACTTTCTATGCCCGTGCAGGCGCGCAATGGAAAGGGCTGGGGCAGGCCAAGGCGATGGTATTCTTTTTGCTTGTGGTCGTGCTTGCGCTCATTCAGCTTAGGCTTACGCGCTCCAAGGAGGTGGAAAGGTAATGCAAAAGGAAAAACGCTCAAACACCATCTGGAGCCTTGTTTTGCTCGTCTTCTCCCTGGGGTGGATCTATCCCATCGCGATGATATTTTTCAATTCGCTCAAGCAGGAACGCGCCATAACCACCGCGTCAGCGTTTCAACTTCCCACCGCGGAAACGTTCAACGGTATTGTTAACTACGTTCGCGCAATAGAACTGCAGGGGTTTTTGAAAAGCTTCGGCTATAGTTTGTTTATTACGGTTTCCTCGGTGGCGCTCATCCTTGTATGTTGCTCCATGTTTGCATGGTTCATAACCCGCGTGCGTGGGCCGATCTCGCGCATTATTTATTTGCTGTGCGTGTTTTCCATGGTGGTGCCCTTCCAAATGGTCATGTTCACGCTCTCGCAGACAGCGGATTCATTGGGACTCAATACGCCTTGGAATATATGCATCATCTATTTGGGCTTTGGTGCGGGCCTTGCGGTGTTCATGTTTGCGGGTTTTGTAAAATCCATCCCGCT
>JAEZGQ010000124.1 GCA_023416895.1 Bacillota bacterium
ACCGAATCTAAAAGACGAGAAAGCGTTTCCCCCGCCTTTCCCACAAAAGCACGAGAGCGTTTTGCCTCTTCCGCGCCCGGCGCTTCGCCAACGAGCATGAGCCTTGCCCCCAATGGTCCTTCTCCGAATACGGGGTTTTGATAGTCCCCTTCTCCGTCAAGGCTTAACATGCGCAACCTTTCATCTTTATACAACCGCAAAAGTTCCGTACTCATGGCGCAGTTATGGGCGGCGGATACGCCTCGGAAATTACGGAATAGTTGTAGTTCAAATAGTCGTAATACTGCTGGATCGTATCAAACGACCCCGATGCGATTGCGGTTTCCAACGACTCAATCCCCGTCGAAAGCGTTGCCCTGTCGGTATCCGGAAGGCTCTGCACCACCGCAAGATAACCCATCACCTGATTGCGCAGTGTTTGTGCCTGCGAAACGAGAAAATCGAGCGAAGGCTGCGTGGGATCTACATAACCGCCGCCGTGCAGCGTGCAGATGGCCGAAGGTTCGTAGCTTGTTGCGCCGTACTCGCTTGCCGTAATATCGGTATAAATCACGTTTGGCATATACTGCCGCAGCACCACCTCGTCAATTTTTCTAAACTGCGAGGTCGAGCTTATGAGGATCATGCTCTTTTGAATGACCGTTGGGCAGCCGTAAGAAGCCTGCATGCCGGTTTCGGCGCATACGTTCAAGGCTACATGCATATCGCAGTTTTCCGTGGGCTGCGTGCCCTTTTCAAACCAATCGGTCACAGGCTGATGATCCGCATCGAGGTAGCAGGCCTGCGTTGCCAGCTTTCCGGAAACGCTGCAAACGGTGGATTTTACAAGCCCCAGCTCGGAGGTGGATGCATCGATGATGGGTTTGTTGGCAAGCCCTTCATGAATTTTTGACATAAACGCCGCCCACAATGGCGCTGCGTACGTGCCGCCGCTTGCGCCGCTCCTGAGCTTAATTTCATAATTGTCGTGCCCAATCCAAAGTGAAGCGGCATAGTAAGGCGTCATGCCCGCAAAATAAACACTTGAATAGTCGGAGTTCGTTCCGGTTTTGCCCGCCACGTTCATACCACTGATCTTTGCCTTGGTACCCGTGCCGCGTTTGACCGCGTCGGAAAGAAGGTCAACGAGCATATAGGCTGTGGAGCGCTTGAACACCTGGCGGGTTTCGCGGATATCGTCCGCGTTGAGGATCACCTTGCCGTTTGCATCTACCACGCGGGTAAACGAAAGCGGCTCGATGTACTCGCCCTCGTTGGCAACCGCCGCGAATGCGGCCGCCATTTCAATGGGTGTGATGCCGCTTGTACCAAGCGCAAGCCCCGGTCCGTCGGAATTGATCTGCGACGGATCGACACCTAGGTTAAGAAGGTACTGCGTGGAAATATCCACGCCCACATGGTCAAGAAGCGTGCGCGCCGCCACCACGTTGAGCGATGAAACTACGCCACGGCGAACGGTAGTCGGCCCCACATACTTTTCACTGCCGATGTAAGGATACCCCTTCTCCGTGTTCCAGCCTTCGATGGCCGAGGGGAAGTTTAAAATCATGGAGGCAGGCGAAAGCCCAAGGTCGAGTGCCGGCCCGTAAACCGCAAGGGGTTTAATGGAGGAGCCTACAGGTGTGCGGCTTCGGTAGGCGCGGTTGAACTGCTTCTTCATGGTGGGCGAGGTTCGTCCCCCTACCACAGCGCGAAGCTCGCCGGTACGGTAGTCGATCACCACGGCTGCCGCCTGCGGTTCGACCGTTTGTATCACATTGCCGTCGGATGTGGTTTCCTCTTTGATGGCCTTCGAGGGATCTGCCAACTCGGGATATTCATCCCAATTCGCAAGCGTATCCTGTACGGTATGTTGAACTTCCGTATCCACCGTAAGGTAAATGCTGTAACCACCGGTGGCAAGCTCTTTTTCTATGAGCGTGCGGTTGGCCGTTGTATCAAGAAGCCCTCGCTGCTCAAGAAGGTGTGTGATAATGTCGCGGATTGCATACTCCACAAAATACGGCATGTCGTAAAGCTGCTTTTGTGTGGAGGTTTCGATGATGTACACCGTATCGTTAAGCGCCGCGTCGCGCTGCTCCCGCGTGATGGAGCCCGCCGAATACATGCTTTCAATAACGAGATCGGTACGCTCGTTGGTGATGTTCATCTTATTCGTGCCATCGTCGTTAAAACGCTTGTAGGTATTGGCTCGCGGGTTTGTTTGATACGGGCGCTGCACCATGCCCGCAAGCATGGCGCACTCGCGTATGCTAAGCTGGTCAAGCGTTTTCCCGAAATAATCCATGGCGGCCGTTTTAACGCCATAGTTTGACTCGCCCAGATAAACGTCGTTGAGGTATGCTTCAAGGATGTTGTCCTTTTCCATGAGGTTTTCCACCTCAAGCGCAAGGTACGCTTCCTGTATTTTGCGCTTATAGGTTTGTTCGGTGGAGAGGATTTTGTTTTTGATAAGCTGCTGGGTCAACGTGCTCGCGCCATGCGTATCCTGGTTGCGAAGCGTGTTTACAACAGCCGAAAACAGGCGTTTGTAGTCGATGCCGTTGTGCTTATAAAAGCGAACGTCCTCAATGGCGATTACGGCATTTTTGAGCATATCGGGAATTTCTTCAATTTCGGCCCAGTCGCGATACTCCATGAGCGCAAAAGTCGTGATGAGATTGCCGTCCATATCGTAAATGTAAGAGGTGCGGTCGCTCTTGGTAAGTTGCGAAAGGTCAAGCTCCGGTGTGGTTTCCACATAGGCTTTCGCCACGCCAAGGCCAAGCCCAAGCCCAAGCGCGCCCATGAGAAGGAGCGTCACAAAAAGCATTTTAATGATAGAAAATACCACCGCAAGCGCAAAGGGCCTCGGCCTTCTGCGCTCCATGAAAAGCTCCGCATCATGATCCTGACTGTGTTTGCCGGGATGAAACAACCCATTTATGCTTTTTTTTATGGCGCCGAATATCCCTTCGAGCTTCATTGCCATGCGTTCAACTCCAAATGCGTTTTTGCCGTAGGTACAGCAAAAGCCCTTTCCATTAAATTTCCCCATTGCAGTATAACACACGCCGCAAACCTCAACAACCTCAACTCCTTGGCATACAATGAATTAACAACGCATTCATAAAATGGCAATACCCGTTTTTTTGCAGGAGGCAGCATGGAACTTGAGATCAAACACAGGAAGCGCCACCGCGCAAAAAAACGCATTGTCCTCACCACGGTAGCTTTGCTCGCGCTATTTGTTGTATTTGCGCTGGTGCTAAACGCAAACATGCGCCCTACCATGACGGCTCTTGCCGAGGCGCGGATCCGCTCGGTTGCAACGCGCGCCATGAACGAGGCAATTCTTGCCACGATGCACGACGAGGAATCCTTTTCAAAGCTTGTAGACGTAAAAACAGATGAAAGCGGCGTATACCTTTTTAAGACAGACGCAAGGCTTATGAACCTGATTGCAGCTGCCTGCTCGCAGGATGCGCAGGAGCGGATTGCGGCGCTTGGCGAACAGGGCGTTACGGTTCCGTTCGGAACCATTACAGGCATTTCGTTTCTCTCGGGAAAGGGGCCGTACCTCAAGGTAGTGTTTACGCCCATGGGCAGCGTAAAAAGCGAGTTCCGCTCGGAAACCTCCAGCTCAGGCATCAATCAGACGCTCTACCGCATTTACCTCACCCTTACCGCATCCGTGCGCCTCGTGCTGCCGGGTGTTTCCCAAAGCATTTCCGTTTCCTGTGAAGCCCCCATTGCAGAGGGCCTCATCGTGGGCGATGTTCCACAGGTGTATACCAATGTTGCCAACGAAGAGGATCTTTTGAACCTTGTGCCTACCTCGCCCCCGTAAGGGCGATTCCTTCCACAGTTCTTCTCGATCTCGCACATTTTAACAAAATTTGTTGGCAAATATTTCCATAAGATATATGCTATAAAAAACGGCAGTTCATAGCGGTAAACCGCCGCCGGACAAGCCGTTTCCACCAACACGCTATTAACTACATTGTTTACTGCAAAAAGGAGGAACCGCCATGAAAGAAACCTCGCTGCGTTCGATATCCGCGCTGCGTGCAAACAGCAAAATCGCCTATGTCGCCTCCGTAGATGGCGCTGGCTTCCCCACGGTGCGTGCCATGCTCGTGCTTGAGCACGATGGTTTTGAAACCCAATATTTTTCCACCAATACCTCCTCTCAAAAGGTTGCGGAGTTCCGCGGTAACAAAAAGGCTTCTATTTACTATTGCGACGACCAGAGCTTCAAAGGCGTGCTTTTTCGCGGCGAAATGGAGGCCTGCACCGATCAGCCTACCAAAGACTTTTTGTGGCGCGATGGGTTTGAATGCTATTACCCCTTGGGCGTAACCGATCCGGATTATTGCGTGCTCAAATTCACCGCACAAAACGGTTCTTATTACCATGGGCTGGAAAGCGCCGATTTTGAAATTGCGGAGCTTTCTTCTCTCCCTGTTGCCGAACCTTCAAAAAATGTTGCGCAGGAGGGTGTTCTTCGTGCGGAACTTACAAAGATCCTTGTGAAATTTTCCGAATCCTCATGGGCACTCATTGCTGAGCCGTCAAAAGAATATCTGTCGGGTGCGAACAACAAGAATGCGCTTCTTCGCGCAATCGAACAGGCGAAGCAGGAATGCGGCGACTGCGGATGTGAATTCGACCCGCTTTACGGCCGTGTGTTTACGCTCAAAGATTACCTGTAAAACGTGAAAATTTACAAATACCGCTCACCGGGAAGATTCCCTGTTGCGGCGGCATATGGTATAATCAGCCCATGAAAAAGTTGCTTCTTGTTACAATTGCTTTTGTTTTAACATTTGTGTGTGGCACGGCGGCTGCGGAACCCTCCGCTTCACCGTCATCCACGCCGTCTTTGCCTCCCCCGTCGCAGACTGAGGTTTCGCCTTCTCCAAAAAACCCCTTCGCCACACCTGAGCTTATCGTTTACAAAAGCACCGGTGAAACCGTGGTGCGCATTCAGATGCGCCTGAGGGACCTTGGATATTTCAACTTCAAGCCCACCGGCAACTTTCAAACCATGACGGTTGACGCCACCATCAAGTTTCAGCAGCGCCAGCTCGATGCGAACGGTCAGTCGATCATTGCCGACGGCACGGTAGGCCCGCAGTCGATGGGGCTCTTGTTTTCTGCCGCTGCGGCGCGCGCAGAAATCGTAGCCAACATACCCGTTGGCCCATCCTTGCAGGGAACGCCCGCAGTGGTCGGCGAGTTGACGGATTGGGGCCAGGTAAAAACCATGCTCGTGAAAGGTCAATCCTATACCGTAACGGATTTTAACACCGGCAGCCAGTTTCAACTTACCTATACCGGCGGCGAAAACCACGCCGAAATGGAGTGCAGCAGCGCTACGGATACCACCGTACTCAAAGAGGTTTTCGGCAACGACTTTAGCTTTTTCAAGCGCCCCGCGGTCATCAGCATCAACGGCAAAAACATTGCCGCTTCGCTGCAAGGTTCCCCGCACGGAGAGGATACCGTTTCCGCAAACGATATGGACGGGCATTTGTGCATGTTCTTCAACGGCAGCACATCGCACGTGAGCAACCTTCCGGATGCCGAACATGTCGCGCAGGTTTATAGGGCCGCCGGCAGGGATGGCTGAGCCTTTCAAGCTCTGAAAAATACCGATACACAAAACGGAGCCGATGGCTCCGTTTCTTTGTTTCTCGTTATTTTGCATCAATCCTATGTCGCTCGCTCTCTGAGCTTTAATAAAATTCGGTTTTCGAGCCTCGAAACCTGCACCTGGGAAACGCCGAGCGTTTTGGCAATTTCTCCTTGCGTTTTGTCCGAAAAATAGCGCAGCATGATGATCTGCCTTTCGCGTGGATCGAGCGAATGCAAAAGCTCCTTTAAGAGCACGCGGTTGATGGCGTCGTTTGCCTCGGTATCTTGGCCGCTCACGCGGTCGATCAGAAGCGCATCCGAATCGTCGCCGAAAGCCGGCTCATAGATCGATGCATGCGGGCGCACGGCTTCCATTGCCATTACGACCGTTTCCACTTCCTCTTCAATGCATTTGGCGATTTCCGCAATGCCCGCATCCCTGCCGAGTTCTCGCGCAAGGCGTTCCTGCGCGGCGGCCGCGCGCGCCGCAACCTCTTTGAGGGAACGGCTTACCTTAATCATCCCATCGTCGCGCAAAAACCGCTTAATCTCCCCTGCAATCATCGGCACCGCATAGGTGGAAAAGCGCACGTTGTACGCGGAATCGAAGTTTCTGATTGCCTTTACAAGCCCCAGGCAGCCGATTTGGTACAGGTCGTCGTACTCGGTGCCGCGGTTGGTAAACTTTTTGACGATGGATTTTACGAGCGCGGCGTTGTTGACGATGAGCGCTTCCTGTGCGGCGTCGTCGCCCATTTGCGCCATCGCGATCAGCTCAAGTGTTTGATCGTGCGAAAGCGGCGCGCTTTCACTCATCGCCGCTCACCGCCGGAATCAACTTTTTCATGGAAACGGTGGTTCCCTTTCCTGGTGAAGAACTCACATGAAGGGAATCCATAAATGCCTGCATCACCGAAAAGCCCATGCCCGAGCGCTCAAGGTTTGGCATGCTGGTATAAAAAGGCTGCATGGCGAGCGCCACATCCTCAATGCCCCTTCCCTCGTCACGTACAATTACCTCAAACATGCGATCTTTGATATAGCAATCCATATACACGATACCGCCGCGGTTTTCATAACCGTGGACGATCGCGTTTGTAACGGCCTCGCTCACAGCCGTGCGAATGTCCGTTAACTCCTCGATGGTGGGATTGAGCTGGGTCGCAAACGCCGCTACCGCCATACGTGCAAAAGATTCGTTTTGCGAAAGCCCCGTAAAGCTAAGGTGCATTTCATTTTGATACATCGTATTTTCCCCCTATGCGCATCTTGACGCTTTATCTTGCCTGCTTTTGCAGCAGCGGGGAAAGCCCCGCCATTTTAATCATCCGTTCCACATACCTGTTGGCGCCGTGGATGGAGAGCTTTCCTCCCCGCTCTGTCATCAAACGGTATCTGCCAAGCAGTAATCCTATGCCGGAGCTGTCCATAAAGGTTACCGTTTTCATATCAAACACCAGTTCCGTAATGCTTTTGTCTTGTAGCAGCGCATCGATGCTCTGACGCAAGGATGCGGCGTTGTGGTGATCAAGCTCGCCGCCGAGCGTTACCGTGAGCTGTGTGCCCTTTCTCAAGGTTTGTTGCTCCATACAATTCCCCTTTCGGCCCATCTGCGGCCTTTTGTACGGTCCTTTGTATGCCATAAGGAACCCTGTTGCATTATTCGTGCGGCAAATTTCGCTTCCTTTGCAAAAAAGCCACTAGTTTTGTCTGCTTTTGTAAGTATATGTAGATTGCAACAAATCTATACACGCACAGGAAAATATTTTATAATTGGCGAAGAAGGTTCTTCCTCCATTCTTTAGGAAAGCCGGTTGGTTTGCATGATCTATACGCTTACTCTCAACCCCGCCATAGACAAAACCTGTGAAATACCGTCTTTCACGCCGGGCGCGCTCAACCGCATGCGCACGATGCGCGAAGATGCCGCCGGGAAAGGCGTGAACGTCGCCAAGGCGCTCGACGCGATGAACGAGCCCTGCGTCGCCATGGGAATCCTTGGCGGCGAAACGGGCAGAAAAATTGAGCAAAGCCTACGCGAGCGCGGCATAGAAACGGATTTTATCGTTGTGGATATGCCCACACGCGTCAACCTGAAGGTGTTTGATCCCGTAAGCGGTCTTACCACGGAAATCAATGAACCCGGCTTCCCTGTGCACGGTGAAGCGCTTTCGTCCGTGGAGAAAAAACTTCAATCCCGCCTCAAAGAAGGCGATATCGCTGTGTTCTCAGGCGCGTTACCGCCCGGGGCGGATGCTTCTACCTACAAAAGGTTTACCGCGCTTTGCCGCAGTTGCGGCGCCAAGGCGTTTGTAGATGCCGATGGCGAACCGCTACGGCTTGCGGCCGAGGCCGCGCCCTATGCGATAAAACCGAACCTGCGGGAGCTTGCCGCATTTTTGCAGCGGCCTCTCTCCGGTATAGACGACTACCTTCTGGGTGCAAGAGCGCTTTTGGAAAAAGGCGCTGCGCTGGCAGTTGTTACGATGGGTAGCGACGGAGCGCTCTTTTTGTGCGCGGAGGAACGCGTTTATGCACATGGCCTTACGGTAGCCAAAAAAAGTACCGTAGGCGCAGGCGACGCAGTTATGGCCGCGCTTGCGCTTTGCGAGGCGCGCGGCATGGGGCTTCGCGAAACCGCAAGGCTTAGCATGGCGGCGGGCGCGGCAAGCGTGATGCGCGAGGGCAGCCAAAGCCCGGATATGGACGAGGTCGTCGCGTTAATGCACCATGTGGAAATTGAGACACTATAGTATTTGCAACAAAAACACCGCCGCGGGGAGCTTTTCCCGCGGCGGTGTTTCTTTGTTTGCGCAGCTTGTGTTTAAAAGCAAAACAATGCCCTAGAACCACTTTTTTCTTTTGAAGTAAATAAGCATCATCACAGAGATTAAAATCATCGCCGCCCAAGTGCCGTAGTAACCCCATTTGTAGTGCAAAAGCGGCATATTCTCGAAGTTCATCCCATACACCCCCGCAATGAACGAAAGCGGCATGAAAATGGTGGAGATGATGGTTAGGATTTTCATAATCTCGTTGAGTTTGTAGCTGGTGTTGGAAAAGTGGATATCTGCAAGGCCTGCAACAAGCTCCCTGCTCGTATCCGTGGTATCGATGACCTGTACGATATGGTCATACACATCGCGAAGATAGGGCTTCGTTTCCTCATGGATAAGCGGGCTTGCATCCTTCCCCATGAGAGATGCCACATCGCGCAGCGGCCAGACCGCCTTAGTGAGGCTCAATAGCTGCCTGCGGATGCCGCGGATGTCCTCAAGCTGCTTGTTGGACGCGCCTTCAAGAATTTCCTCCTCCAGCGCATCCACCCGGTCATTGATGGCCTCAAGCGCGGCAAAGTACCCGTCCACAATGGAATCTAGAAGCGTATACAAAAGATAGTCAGCACCGCGTGCCCTCAACTGCGTTCCCTCGCTTTTGATGCGGCTGCGGATGGGCGCAAACACGTCGCCATCTGTCTGCCCAAAGGAAAGCACATAGTTTGGCCCGAGGATGAAATTCATATGTTCAACAACAAGTTCATCTTTTGCAAAGTAGATCATCTTCGCAACAAGGTGCACCTGCTTTTCGTACTCCTCAATTTTTGTACGCTGGATGTTATTGGGTATGTTTTCAAGCACCAGCGGATGAATGGAAAACGCGGCGCCGAGCGCACAGAGCGTTTCTTTGGGGCACTGCGCATCGATGTTCACCCACCGCACCATGCCTTTTGGAATATCGGCAAGCTCGAAAAGGTCTTTCGGTTTCGCATATGAAAGCGTATAAAACTCGCTTTTTAACGTGTCGTATTGCGCAACCTCAATGGGCTGTGTGCTTGTTTCCTCCGCTTCCTTCATGTGCCGTCCTCCCCGCCACCAAATAAAATCAATATCATCATACCATGTTTGCCGTTTGCGTCAAACGAGATTTTGCAAAGGAAAACGTCCGGGGCTTATAGCCCCGGACGCGTGTTTTTTATATGGCAACAATTTATACTTAGCCTTCACGCAACATGGTTTCGTAACGTGTTTTGGCCTCGTTTTGCGCCTCGATGCGCGCGTCGTTTACTTCGTCATAATGGTCGAGGAGCAATGCCGCCGCATACGGGCAAAGCTTTTCATCTTGCACCATTTTTTTGAGCACGCGAATGATCTCCTCGTACTCCATGCCCTTTCTATAAGGCCTGTCCTCTGAGATAGCGGTAAATACATCCGCCACCGCCATGATGCGTGAACCCAAAGGCAGGCTATCGCCTTGCAAATGGAAAGGATAGCCTTTGCCGTCAAGCGTTTCGTGGTGGAACGCCGCCCATTTATTGACTACTTCAAAACCCTTGATCGCTTGAAGCAGCCGGTAGGTATAAAAAGTATGGCTACGCATGGTGACGAGTTCTTCCTTGCTCAGGCTGCCCGGTTTTTCAAGCACGCCCTTGCTTACGGCGATTTTGCCGATGTCATGAAGATTGCCGGCAATGTGCATCATTTTTTGTTCCGATATCGAGAACCCGGCAATTTCGGCGATTTTTTCGGCGGAAGCCGCGACGCCTGCTGAGTGATTTGCCGTAAAGGGGCTTCGAAAGTCGATGATGCCGGAAAAGAGCCTGGTGAGCCCTTCCGTTTCTTCCCAGTTGAGCTCCATCATGTCAAACGCAACGATTCCGGGCAGGATGTACATCAGCGGCTTATAGGCGACGTCAAGCCATATGCTTTCGATGCCACAAAGTTCTTCAAACGCCTGTACGGCCTCCGGCATAAAATTAGAACCGCTCTGCTCGACAATACTTTTTCGTATTGCGGAAACTTGCGTAATGATGTCCGCGTTTTTGTTTGCCTGCACGACCACGCGATCGGCAAGATGTAGAATATGGCTCAAAGGCGAAACTTTCATGCCGCGGAAGGTTTGGCCATTACCATGATCCCATGGCACATGATGATGGCGGATGATGCACGCAGCATTCTCAAGCGGCGCAAAGCCGCTAAGAAGGCTTGCCCCGCGAAACGCGTGGCTATGTGCTGTAACAGGCTCCGCTTCAATAAGCTCCAGCCTTTCGCTCAGCGAAAAAGCCGCCACATCATGCAGCAGCCCTGCAAGCACCAAATCTTTTTTTTGTTTTTGCGCAATACCCATACGGTCGGCGAGCATATACGCAAAATAGGCCGCCTGCTGATGGTGGTTTGATACCTCGGGGCTTATCAAATCCCCCGCGTTTGTGATGCAAAGCAAAACCTCATACATGTTGATTCTGCTTTTTTCAATACCGGTGGTCATGTGCAATCCATCCTACTTTTCTCCGGCAGCCTTGCGGCAACCATAATTCTTCCAAAAATACCATATGTTACAAAAATTGACAACTGCCATTGCTATATTACAAGAATTTTTGTTACATTACAACATAATTTCCGCTTGTTTAATTAAGTATCGTAACTATCTCGTTACTTTTTTAATTTCTTTTAGCCTTCGGCCATAAAATATGCATTTGGTTTTCATAAGAAAATGCTTTTCCATTTGAGCAGCTTTGCGTCACTTTTTTGAACAAAAAAGCGGCAGGCATAAAGCCTGCCGCACTCTCGTTGTAAGAAACCGGGCTTATTCTTCTTCTTCGTCCTCGCGCTTGGCTTGCTCAATGATCTTCTGCGCGATCTGACCAGGTACGTCCTCATAGCGGACGAATTCGGAACGGAACGAGCCGCGCGCCTGCGTCATGGAACGAAGGTCGGTAGCGTATTTGAACATTTCGGCAAGCGGCGCTTCGGCAACCACTTCGGTCTTACCGCCCTCGCGCGGGTTCATGCCGAGCATACGGCCACGACGGCGGTTCAAGTCGCCGATAACGTCGCCCATGTAGTCGCTCGGGACGAGGATCTCGTAGCGGTAGATCGGTTCGATCAAGGTCGGGCTCGCGTGCGCGCAGGCTTCCTTATAGGCGAGCCTCGCAGCGGATTTAAACGCGACTTCCTTAGAATCCACGGGATGGTACTTACCGAAGAAGAGCGTAGCCTTTACGCCGATCATGGGGTAGCCGGCAAGCACGCCGCGCTGGAGCGCTTCGCGCGTGCCCTTTTCAACCGCGGGAATGTATTCCCGGGGGACTACGCCGCCGACGATGGCGTTTACAAACTCAAACTCGCCGCTTTCCAAAGGTTCAAAGCGCATGTTAACAACGCCGAACTGGCCGCTGCCGCCGGTTTGCTTTTTGTGTTTACCTTCGGCCTCCGCGGTTGCACGAATGGTTTCACGGTACGGCACCTTCGGATCGGCCAAGGCGGCCTCCACGCCGGTTTTGTTTTTCAGTTTGGAGCAAATCACGTCGATGTGCATTTCGCCAAGGCCGCGGATGAGCACGTCGCCCGTTTCTACGTTCTTTTCAAGCGCCATGGTGGGATCTTCTTCGAGGAGCTTATTGAGGCCCGCAAAGACCTTATCTTCCTCGCCCTGCTTCTTCGCGGAAACTGCGAGGCCGATGCACGGCTCGGGGAAATTGATTTTGTCGAACACGACGGGCGCTGATGCATCACAAAGCGTATCGCCGGTGTTGGTGTACTGGAGCTTAGAGAGGGCGCCGATGTCACCCGCGATAAGCTTCTCAACGGGAATCAGCTTCTTGCCGCGCATGATAGCGGGTGCAGTCGCCTTTTCGCTCTTGTCGGAAGTGCTGTTAAACGGCGCAATGTCTACGGTGAGCGTACCGCTGTATACTTTGATGATGGAATATTTGCCGAACTGATCCACCACGGTTTTGGCGACCTGTGCCGCAAACTTGCCGTTCTTTTCAATTTTCACGGTTTCGCCGGTTTTGGCGCTGACAGCATGCGGGGCGGCCACGTCGCTCGCGGCGGGCATGTAATGAACAAGGTTGTCCATAAGCGTCGCAACGCCGATGTTGGGAAGTGCCGCGCAGCAGCCAACGGGCGTAATCGTGCCGTTGCGTACGCCGTTGTTGAGGCCACGAATGATTTCTTCGTGGGAAAGCTCGCCCTGCTCGAAGAATTTTTCCATCAGCTCTTCGTCGGTTTCGGCAGCGGCTTCGGTGAGCGCCTCGGAATATTTCTTGGCGGCGGCTACAAGCGCGTCGGGAATGGCGGTTTCCTTTTCGTTTTTGCCGTCAAACAACTTGGCCTTCATGTTGACAACGTCAACGTAACCCTTGAACGCGCCCTTGTCCATAATGGGGAGCTGAATGGGAACCACGCTCGGGCCGAACTTTGCGATCAGCTCATCGACGACCTTTTCAAAGTTGGCGTTTTCACGGTCCATTTGGTTGACGACCATCATACGCGCCATATTGCGTTCCTTGCAAAGCTCCATCGCCTTTTCAACGCCTACAACAGGGCCGCTAACCGCGCCGACCACGATGAGCGCCGCGTCCGCGAGCACCAAGGCGGCATGCACTTCGCCGTAAAAGTCAAAGAAACCAGGAGCGTCGATGATGTTAATTTTAACGTCCTTCCACTCTAAAGGAGCCAGCGCAGCATTGATGGAAATGGAACGCTTGGTTTCTTCAGGGTCAAAGTCGGTAGTGGTATTACCATTTTCAACGCGGCCAAGCCTTTCGAGAAGACCGGCGTTGAAGAGCATTGCCTCGGTCAAAGTGGTTTTTCCCTCGCCGCCATGCCCAAAGATTCCGATGTTGCGAATGTTTGCTGCGGTGTAGTCTTTCATGGAAGTAAAATCCCCCTAATGGTGTAGATTGGAACATATAAAAGTAACGCCAGCCGTGCAAAGCGCCATTCAATATTGTACCAGTGAAGCAGCGGCTTGTAAACTGTTTTTCCCTGTTTAAAAGGCATTATTTCCTTTTTGCGTCGGGTAATTCAACCGCATTTCGAGTAGCCGCACGCACGGCAGATAACGCAGCCGCCCTCATGCTCCATCTCGCTGCCGCACTCGGGACAAGGCGTATTGACCTCGGCTTCCTCGTCAATTTGCGTATGGCCGTTCAAGGGTTGGGGGTCTTGGGCAGGCTCGATGGAAAGCTCAACTTCCGGCTTTTTTACCGCTCCGTTTTTTTGCTTTTCCTCCTCCGCCCTCATTTTGGCCACCTTCTCAAGCACCCTTCCGATGGCGTCCGGGCAAGAAAGCACCTTGATGTTGCCGTTGACCGCGCGCTGGCGCAGCGTAGAATGGCAGCGAATACCCCTAAGCTGCTCTATGATGGAGTTTACATCCATGCCGGAGCGAAGCGCCGTGGAAACAAGGCGGCTCGTGGCCTCGCTTTGACTGGGGCAACCGCCTGCGCGTCCTAAGTTCGCAAACACCTCGCAGATGCCCTCATCGTCGTAATTGACGGTGATGTACAAATTGCCGCAGCCAATCACCACCTTTTCGGTGATGCCGCGCGTCACCTCCGGACGCGGGCGCGGGGTGATGCGCGCGGACGCAATGGTCTTTACCTCGGTTTTCTTTTCAGGTTTTACGCTCTTTTCCTCTTTTTTAACACCGAGGTTGAGCACCTGCCCCGTGCGGCTGCCGTCTCGGTAAATGGTTACGCCCTTGCAGCCGAGCCTGTACGCGAGCACAAACGCCTCAGAAACCTCTTCTTTTGTTGCCTCGCGCCTGAAATTTACGGTTTTGGAAACGGCGTTGTCGGTATGCTGCTGAAACGCCGCCTGCATGTTGATGTGGTCGGCAGGCGTTATGTCGTGCGCGGTCACGAATACGCGCCTTATATGCTCAGGCACCTCGGCGATGTTGTGGAGCGTGCCCTCCCTTGCGATTCGACGCATCAAAGCGTCCGAATAGAAGCCCTCGCGCTTTGCAACCTCCGCAAAATACGGGTCTACCTGCGGAAGCTCGTCATTGTCCATAACGTTCCTGACAAACGCGAGCGCAAACAACGGCTCAACGCCGCTTGAGGCATTGCAGATGATGGAAATGGTACCCGTAGGCGCAATGGTCGTGCGCGTGGCGTTTCGAAGCGGTGCGCCATGACCTTTGAGTGTGCTCTTTTCGTAAAGAGGGAATGCACCGCGCGTTTTCGCAAGCGCTGCACTCGCCTTGTCGGCGCGCTTTTGAAGAAAGCCCATCAGTTTTTTAGCAAGCTCCACGCCCTCTTTCGAGTTGTAGGGCACGCCAAGGCGGAACAAAATATCCGCAAACCCCATCACGCCAAGCCCGATTTTACGGGTAGAGCGCGTCATTTGGGAAATTTCCTCGAGGGGGTATTTGTTGACATCGATAACGTTGTCCAAAAAATGTACGGCCAAATCGATGGTTTTTCCCAAGCGGTCGTAGTCTATCTCATAGCCGGTATCCGTCTTTTTAAGCATTTTCATCAGGTTAACGGAACCGAGGTTGCAGCTTTCATACGGCAGCAACGGCTGCTCGCCGCACGGGTTGGTGGATTCAATTTCTCCCACGGCTGGCACCACATTGTCGCGGTTCATCCTATCGAGAAAAACGATGCCCGGTTCACCGTTTTGCCATGCCATGTCAACGATCAGTTCAAACACCTCGCGCGCACGTTTTTTGGAAACAGGCAGCTTGGTGCGCGGGTCGATGATGTCATATTCCCCATCCGCCTCGACCGCCTGCATAAACGCCTCGGTCAGGCCAACGCTGATGTTGAAGTTGGTGATCTCCGCCAGGTCGCTTTTGCACTTGATGAACTCGATAATATCCGGGTGATCCACGCGCAGTATGCCCATGTTGGCGCCGCGCCGTGTGCCGCCCTGCTTTACCGCCTCTGTTGCGGAGTTGAACACCTTCATGAAGCTGACGGGGCCTGAGGCAACGCCTCCGGTTGAGCGCACCATGGAGCCCGACGGACGCAGCCGTGAAAACGAGAAGCCCGTGCCGCCGCCGCTTTGGTGAATGAGCGCCGCATTTTTCACGGCGTCGAAAATAGCGGTCATGGAATCCTCCACGGGAAGCACAAAGCATGCGGAAAGCTGCCCCATCTGCTTTCCGGCATTCATGAGCGTAGGCGAATTGGGCATAAACGCAAGCTCCGTCATCAGCGCAAAAAACAAGTCGGATGTTTTTTTC
>JAEZGQ010000129.1 GCA_023416895.1 Bacillota bacterium
GATGCGGTGTTCACCCACCGAAAAACCGGGCTTTATGCGGCTATGTACGTAGCGGCGCTTACAGCGCTTCTTATTGCCGGCATGCCACCACTTAATGCCTGCGACGCGGCGCTTCATTATATCCCAAAGAAAAGCCGCCTTTTTGAGCGGCTCAAGGAAGCGCTTCTTATCGTTCGTTTGTCGGAAAGCTTTGAGGAGTCTTACGATAGGCTGCACAGCCGCTTTTCTGACTACGACCATTGCATGCTCTACCAGGAGCTTGGCACATTGATAAACAGCCTATACCATGCTGAAAACGTGTGGCACGGCGTATGCTTGCAGGTGATGCAAGGCAACGATACGGATAGCTTTGGCTGCATGGCAGGGTTGATGCTCGGCGCGCGTTTTGGCATGGCGGGCATAGACAATAAGAAGCTTAGCCCGTTTTCGGATACCGTGCATATCGCGCTTGCGGATTTTTATGAAACCTCCATCGATGCGCTTGCGGCGCGGATTGCACAACTGCCAAACCTACCCTAAGCGTGGGGAAACTCAACACATAAAACGCTCTCCGCCCGAAAGGTTTTGGCGGAGAGCATTTCTTTATGGAAGTTAATTTAGAAAATCAATCCAGCAGGTGCTTAAGTACATCGGGAGCAAAGCTTTCTATGGCGAGAAGTGCCGCTCCCACGTGCGGTACAAAACGGGCAGGTGTAAGCTTGCAGCCCATGGGTGTTAAGAGCTTACGTAACGGCGATAGGATACGTTCGCCCGTGCGGAAAAGCCCACCCGAGTAGGAAACGGGGAGAGGGTTTGCGGTAAAACGAAGCGATGCGCGTATGCCGGTCACAAGCTGAGCAAGCTCTTGAGCCGCCTCCTCGTACGCGTGCTCAGCAGCCGAATCTTTAAGTTCTGCGGCCTTAAGAAGCAGGAGTTGTAACTTTGCAACGCTTTCGCGCTCCTTTGCAAGCTCAAGAGCTGCGGCGACGAAGTCGATATCCTCCTCGAGTTTGAAATGCTCACGCATCACATCGTAGAGCGGGCCGCGGGGCAGCCTTCCGTCGGATTGCTTTGCAAACAAGGCCATAGCCTTTTTCCCTAGCCAGTAGCAGGAGCCTTCGTCGGAAAAAAATTCATCCCAACCGCCTGCGCGTGCGGTAGCGCCGCTTGGGTCGCGGCCAAAGGCGATGGCGCCGGTACCCGCCACAATATGCACGCCGCTTTTAAGCGCAAGGGCACCCGCATAACCCACAACAACGTCGTTTACTATGCGCACGGGAAGCGGCGCGAACAAATCCGTAACGCGGCCAAGAAGTATCGCATCATCTGCGCGGCTTTCGCCATAGCAGGGCGCACCAAAGCAAATGCCCGTTAGCAGTTCAAGTGTAAGTTCGGCTTTTTCAAGCACCGTATTTACGCCTAGTTCGAGTGTTTTGCATACGGCATCAAAACCGCGATGACGATAGCTCGTGCCCACATCCGCATGTTCTGCGAGGACGAACCCCGTTTCATCCGTTATGCAAAATGCGGTTTTGGTGCCGCCGCCATCTATCCCAAGAAAGTATCGCATAATGTCCTCTCAAAAACTGCGGCTTTGCGCCCTCAGATGGATCTCATATAGTTGGCAAGGCTGTCTTTTGATGTGCGCGGCATGCGGTCGGAGGCACTTGGCATAGCGGGAAACGGCAAATGCGGCTCCGTCTGGTACCAGTAGGCGGTTGAAGCATAATCGTTGCTGAGGCTGTTGGCGTGTCCGTGCTCAATGGAAAAGAGCAGAGACTTTTCAAAAAGAATCGGGTCCTCAATGTGAAACCGGTAAGTTGTCCACTTTCCGCTATAGCCTAAGGTGCCGCCGCCCCAAGTGCCAGGGGTTTCCCATGCACCGTCAACACGAAACGGCTCCGAGAGCGAAATCCCGTGATACGGTCCGTCGTATTTGCCGGAGGGGTAATCCCACGCGGCGCAAAAATAATCTTCGGTGCCTGTGCCGTAAATCGTTGGGAGTTTATCACCGTCGATAAAGAACATGTCGTCGCCCTCCCCAAACCATGTGACATTAGGAACGGGGCTTATATGGTCGATGCTCAAATTGCAGCCCACGAAATGGCCGCGCCCTTTTGCTTCAAGCACCACGTAGTTGCCGGTGCCATCTAGGTTTTTGAGCGCTGAAATGGTTTCAAGACCGTGGGTGAAGTGGGTAAGCCCTTCTTTTAGCTTTCGCATGTCAAGCGTGCCATCGGTGGGGTTCTGCCGCCGCCATTGAGCATGGAAATACAGCGTATCCTCAGGCATATCGGGGCAAAGCATATAGTCCACATAGAAGTAGAAATTCGGCACATCCACACCCGTTTCGTTCACGATGGTAATGCGCCCGTGCTTTAAAAATGGCATGGCAAAATAGCAGTTCATGGCGGCATAAGGCTGTGGGCCACCTTTTTTTGTAACCATGTTGAGCGGCAGCGACATGTAGTGGCTCGCTACGCCGTGCCCTACGCCAAAAAAGTCACCAAGGGGCACCTCTACCGAGGGCTCCGTTTCATGGTCCCAGTACATGCGCACAAGGAGCGAGCGGAAGTAGTGCGGCGCGTCGCAGGAAACCGTGCACCAGATGTGGCGGATCTGCGCGGGGCCGTCCAAGTTGAAGATAACGGCTTCTTCACCCGCAGGGATGCGGATGTAATCCTGATTGCCGCCGCTTTTATCGTAGCTCGATTGGCGGCCGCTTTTGCCCACGCGCGGGCGGGAAAGGTTTTCAAGCGTGGTATACATAGCGTGACCTCCTTATAAGGGGAACGATTATGTAATTTCGTCGTCACCAATCAGCTTCTTAAGCCGCGGGGCGACCCTGAGGGCGTTTTTATAATACAGCTTTTTCAGCACCTCGTCCGGCAGATACACGCCGTAAATGTTCCAGCGGCCCTGATGGTGCTCATCCCAGGAGTTGTAGGGGAAGTATTCGTCCTTCGTTTCAAAAAAGCGGTAGTAGCCGGACACATTGGTTTCGTTTGGAATAAGGTCTGTGCCGTAGATCACACGATCCTGATAGTTGATAAGAAAGTCCCGTGCTGTATACGGCTGGCGGCCAAGTTCTGAAATACGCTCCGCCGTATCCACATACATGTTGGGGTAAGCGTCCAACATGCGCGAAACCTCACGAAGGTTTTCCGCATGCGAACCGATGTGTGCAATGACAAAGCGCGTATCGGGATTATGATATAGCAAATTTTCCTGTGCGTCCATCAACTCCTCAAAGCGCGGGCAGGGCCTGTTACCATACGACCAATGCAGGTGTGTGGCGAGCTCCTCGTAGCGCTCGTGCGTGCCGTCGATCACCTTATCGAAAAAGCACGGCGGATCGCCGATGTGTATCGTAACGGGAAAGTCCAGCTTCGCGGCCTCCTCCCAAACCACGCGAAGGCGGTCGTCGTCGGGCTTTAAATACCGGCCGTCGCGGCCTACGAGCTTTACGCCGAGCGATTTAGATACCTTGATGCCCGTTGCACCGCGTGCAGCGCAATCTGCAAGGCGGCGCTTCACATAGCCTGCAAAATCCGGCTCATCCACGCGCAGCATATCCACGCGCCCGAAGATGGAAAAACGGCCCGGGTAGCGGTTTACGTAGGTCTCAAGCTGAAAGTCTATCCTCTCATCCCAAAAGCCGTCCATATCTACGATCAGCCGTATGTTGAAGCGATCCATCCGCTCCAAGACCATTGCGGAATTGGATGTGCGAAGAAGGTGGTTGTGCATATCAATTACGGGGAACTTTGCGCGCGTGCGGGGCTCATTTGGAACCTCTAAGCGCGAGATGGGGCGAAACTCGTTAATGGGTATCATCGTCATGGTTAACCTCCCATTCGGATCAAGCTTTCTCTCTTGCATGTCAGCTACAGTTCAATTATAATATTATAACAAAGGTTGGAACAATGCAATTCCTTTTTCCATGATAACAAGAAGGGTGGTAAAGTATGCGTATTGCGTTTATCGGAACGGGTTCTATCGTGCAGGGAAGGCATATTCCCGAAGCGCTGCGGGAGCCGGACGTAGAGATTGCGGGCTTTTATGACCGCAAGTTCTCGCTCGCACAACAATTGTGTGCCAAATACGGCGGCAGGGCTTACGAGAGCTTTGAAGAAATGCTTGCTGATGAAAATGCAGATGCGGCGCTCATCGCCGTGCCAAACTGCTTTCATGCGCCGATGAGCATTGCCGCGCTTAAAGCGGGCAAGCATGTGCTCTGCGAAAAACCCATGGCGCTAAACCTTAGAGAAGCCGAAGAGATGCTGCAGACAGCTCGCGATGCAAAGCGCGTACTGATGATCGCGCACAACCTACACCGTGAACCGGCCTTTGAAAAGGCAAAGGAGTACCTTCTTTCGGGCAAGCTTGGCCGCGTGCTAACGTTTTACAGTTGTATCGGCAACGAGGGGCCGGAGGGTGATGGCAAGCATACACCTTGGTTTTTCCGTAGCGAGCTTGCGGGCTACGGTATTACGGCGGACGGGGCCATTCACATGCTCGAAACGCTGATTCATCTTTTGGAAGAGCCCTTTGTTAAAGGGCTCTCAATTCTAGCCACGCGCGATAAAAAGGATGCCGAAGGTAACCTTATTTCGCTTGAAGATACTGGCGCGTATGCGCTTCAAACACAATCGGGCATCGTAGGGACCATACTCACCTCTTGGTGCTTGTACGACGGATGGCAAAGCCCGCTTACGCTCTACTGTGAGAATGGTGTGCTTCGCGTGTACCCATCCCCCGATTTGGCACTCACGGTAACTTATAAAGACGGTAGCACGGAGTCGATGCCGCGCACGCCAAAGTCCCAATGGCCTCATGGCTCGGGCGTAATGCACGCTTTCGCACGCGGCGTTTTAGAGGGACAAAACCCAACCGCGCTTGCCATAAACGGAATGCGTGCAGTGCAGGCCATGCAGATGCTTCTTGAGGATGCAAAAAAGTAAAGAAAGGACACAGCACTATGGAACATCCCGTATTTTCAAAGATTGCGCAAGGGGAGCGCGGTATCGCCTCTTATTGTACGGCCAATGCCTTTGTTCTGGAGGCGCTCCTAAGTCACGCGGCGCAAAGCGGCGAAACGGTGTTGATCGAGGCGACTGCTAACCAGGTCAACCAGTTCGGTGGCTATACGGGTATGCAACCCAAGGATTTTCGCGAGCTCGTTTACCGCATCGCAGAACACGCCGGCTGCAAAAGGGAGCAAATCCTACTCGGTGGCGATCACCTTGGCCCTCTGACCTTTAGCCACTTGCCGGAGCGCGAGGCCATGGCTCATGCGATAACGCTTGTTCGCCAATATGTAAGCGCAGGCTACGAAAAAATACATCTTGATACCAGCATGCGTTTAAAGGACGATGACCCTGACGCACCGCTTGAAGATGCTACAGTGGCAAGGCGTGGCGTTGCGCTTTACCGCGCCGCAATAGAAGCCTACGAGGAGAGAAAAACTACCTTTCCCGATGTGCGGCGGCCGGTGTTCATCATCGGCAGCGAGGTACCTATACCGGGCGGCACGCAGGAGAAAGAGGACAGCGTAACCGTAACAACGCCTGCAGCGCTTCGAAAAACGCTTAAAGCCTACCGCGAGGCGTTTGCATCGGCAGGTATGCCAAACGGCTTTTCCGACGTGCTTGCGGTGGTTGTACAGCCGGGCGTGGAGTTTGGAAACGACGAGATCCACTTTTACGATGCGCAAAAGGCGGCTGCGCTCGCCGAGGCCGCGCGGCAGGAGAACATTGCACTTGAGGGGCACTCTACCGACTACCAAACACCGGAGCATCTTAAGGCCATGGTCAAGGACGGCGTACGCATTCTCAAGGTAGGGCCCGCGTTGACTTTTGCGCTGCGCGAAGCGCTCTATGCCTTAAGCCATATCGAAAAGGAGCTTGTAGAAAAAGAAAAACGCGCGGGCTTCCCCGAAGCGCTTGAAGCTGCCATGCTTGAAAATCCCGCACAATGGGGGAAATACTATCACGGAACCGAACTCGAAAGAAAATGTATGCGCAGCTACAGCCTTTCTGACCGCTGCCGCTATTACTTCGCCTTGCCTACGGTGCAACAAGCAGCCGATGCTCTGTTCGATCATTTAAAAGATGCGCGCATTCCGCTGGGGCTTTTACACCAGTATCTTCCTAGGCAGTACGACAAGGTGGTAAAAAGCGAGCTCAAGGCGGAGCCGAAGGCCTTAGCGTTTGATTGCATTGCAGCGGTATTGGACGATTACGACTACGCCGTGCTCCAAGGATGAATTAAGAATCAAACTTGGAGCCATTCTTATGGAATCTGTCGGGTTTCAAATCACGCTAGCGAACTTTTCGATGCACCTTGAGACGTTTCAGTAGTTTGCACCTACCGCAGTCGTACAATCGCTTAATCTTGTAAATGCGATAAAACAGGAATTTATTGCTAATAAAACAGGACGAAAAAAGAGGAACTTACCAGGATGATAAAGGGAGGTGATAACATTTTGCACAAGGTGTTGATTGTAGGCGGTAATGGGTTCGTCGGCGGGAGGCTCTGGCAAGTGGGTGTCAATCTGGGTCATACCGTTGCGGTGCTTGACCGTTTGGAACAGTGCAAGATAGAGGGTTGTGCTTATTACCGGTGCGACATCAGCAGGTATGACGAGGTAGAGGAAGCCTGTGCAGCCTTTCGTCCCAATCTTGTGATCAACGTTGCCGCTATCGCGGATATAGATGTGGCTCAGCAACAGCAAAGCCTCGCTTACGCGGTGAATGTGACGGGTGCTAAAAATTGCGCGCGGGCGGCGAAAAAAATTGGTGCCGGTTACGTGTATTTTTCCTCGGACGCGGTGTTCAGCGGCGCCGGCGCGCCATATACAGAGCAGTCATTGCCCTCACCGGTGAACTATTATGGGGAAACAAAGCGCTTGGCTGAGGAAGCGGTGCTTAC
>JAEZGQ010000214.1 GCA_023416895.1 Bacillota bacterium
GCGCCGTTTTCTACGCTGAAGCGCGGACGGCTTTTGTTGATGTCCGGCGGAAGCACCTTGATGTTGTGTATTTTGCAGTAATAAATGTATTCGGCCGTTTTTTCGGCGTTGCCTAAAAAGCTGTTGATCATGGCAGTCATGAATTCAACCGGATAATAAAGCTTCAAATATGCCGTACGGTAAGCGACAATGGCGTATGCCGCCGCGTGCGACTTGTTGAATGCGTAAGAGGCAAAATCCATCATTTCATCAAAAATGATGTTGGCAGTTTTTGCGTCCACGCCGTTTCGCACAGCACCGGGCACCTTAACAACGCCGTTTTCTACAATGCCGTTTACGAAATACTCGCGCTCTTTTGCCATGACCTCGTGCTTTTTCTTGGACATGGCGCGGCGCACAAGGTCGCTCCTGCCCCAGGAATAGCCCGCGAGATCTCGCACGATCTGCATGACCTGCTCCTGATACACCATACAGCCGTAGGTGTTCTGCAAAATCGGCCTGAGTTTTTCGTGCAGGTACTTCACGTTGTTTTTGTTGTTCTTTCCAGCCACATAACGCGGAATCTGATCCATGGGGCCGGGGCGAAACAGCGAAATGCCCGCAATGATATCCTCGATAGAGTCGGGCTTTAGCTGCATCATAAACTGGCGCATACCGGAGGATTCGAGCTGAAACACCCCATCGGTATCCGCACGGGAAATCATATCGAAAATTTTCGGGTCGTTGAACTCCAGCTTTTCAAGATCGGGTACTTCCCTGCCGCCCTCTTTGATGTAGATAAGCGCGTCGCGGATTACGGTGAGCGTGCGCAGCCCTAAAAAATCCATCTTCAAAAGGCCAAGCTCCTCAATGGTATCCTTGGGGAACTGCGTGGTAACGGCCTCCTCGTTTTTTTGAAGCGGCACATATTCGTTGAGCGCGTCCTTGCTGATCACAACGCCTGCGGCATGGGTGGACGCGTGGCGCGGCAAGCCCTCAAGCTTCATGGAAAGGTCGATGAGTTTTTTCACCTGCGGGTCGGAATCGTAAAGCTCCTTGAGTTCCGGCGAAGCCTCAAGCGCCCGTTTGAGTGTGATACCCAGCGTATAAGGAATGAGCTTGGCGATCTTGTCCACGTCGCCATAAGGGATGCGAAGCGCGCGCCCTACGTCGCGCACCACGGCCTTTGCGGCCATGGAACCGAAGGTAATGATCTGCGACACATGATCCGCCCCATATTTCTGGGTAACGTAGTCGATTACCTCCTGCCTGCGTTCGATGCAGAAGTCGATATCAAAATCCGGCATGGAGATGCGCTCAGGGTTTAAAAACCGTTCGAAGATGAGGTCGTACTTGATGGGATCCACATCCGTGATGTCAAGCGCGTACGCAACAAGGCTACCCGCACCGCTGCCGCGGCCCGGCCCAACGGCAATGCCTTTTTGGTGCGCGAAATACACGAAGTCCCACACAATCAGAAAATAGTCGATGAAGCCCATATCGCGGATGACGGAAAGCTCATAGAAAAGCCGTTCACGCTCCGCATTGCCGGCATGCGGCATTTTACGGCGAAGACCTTCTTCGCATTGGCGCGTCAAAAACTCGAATTTTTCAGAACCGTCCGGCGTAACATATTCGGGCAGGTGCCGCTCGCCGAAGGAAAGCTCAACGTTGCACTTAGCTGCGACCTCGGCGGTATTGTCGATGGAATCCTGATAGTCGCGCAAAACCGCGCGCATTTCCTGCTCACTCTTGAGATAGAACTCATCGGCAGTCATTTTCATGCGGTTGTCTTCATCCACGTACCGCGCGGTTTGGATGCACAAAAGCACATCCTGCGCTTCGGCGTCATCTTTGTTGACGTAATGAAGGTCGTTTGTGGCCACGGTTTTGATAGAAAGCTCCTTGGCGAGCGCATCAAGCTTTGGTAGCACCTCAAGCTGCTCGGGGATGCCGTGGTTTTGAAGTTCAATATAAAAATCCTCGCCAAACATGCCTTTTAGGCGCAAAGCAAGCGCGCGCGCCTCATCGTATTTCCCTTGCAGCAAAAGCTGTGGAATATCGCCCGCAATGCATGCGGAAAGGCAAACGAGCCCTTCGCAGTGCTTGCTCAAAAGCTCGTAATCGATGCGCGGCCTATAATAAAAACCTTTCAAAAACGCTTCCGAGGAAAGCTTCATCAGGTTTTGATAACCGGTTTTGTTTTTTGCGAGCAAAATCAAGTGCGCATACTCGCGCATCCCTTCGCGATCGCTTAAGGAACGTGGCGCAACATAGGTTTCGAGCCCCAAAATTGGCTTGATTCCTTGCTTTTTGCACTCTTTGTAAAAGTCGATCACGCCGTACATCGCACCGTGGTCGGTAACGGCAAGCGCTTCCATGTTCAGCTCCTTCGCGCGTGCAACAAGGTCACAGATGCGCGCCGCACCGTCGAGCAGGCTGAATTGCGTATGTACATGAAGATGTGTAAATGCCATTTGGATTTGCCTTTCTTTTGTAAAAACCGCTGTGAAACCGCGTTAAAAGGTATCGCCCTTTTCCAGGCGTATGGTTAGCGCAAGCTCCATCAGTTTTTGAAGCCTGTGGTTGACGCCGGATTTGCCAAGGCCCAAAATTTCCGAAAGCTCGTTGAGCGTTGCTTCCGGATAGTTTAGGCGCGCCTCGGCCGCCTCTCGAAGCCTTGGCGGTAGCTTTTCAAGCCCAAGCTCCGAGCGAATCAGCTCAATGTCGATCGCCTGCTGCGCTGCGGCAAGCGCCGCTTTTTGCATGTTCGACTGCTCAAAGTTGGTTTGCCGGTTCAAATCGTTTTTCACGCTTCGCACCACGCGCTCGTTTTCAAACGCCATCGTAGCGTTGCTGGCGCTTAAAAACGCAAGAAAGTCGGATACCTTCTCCCCTTCTTTTAAATAAACGACAAAGCTCGATTTTCGCGCCGTAACGCGGGCGTTAAAATCGAACGCATTGATGAGTACACACAGTTCCTGCGCAAAAAGCTCGTGGCGGCAAACGATTTCAAGGTGGTAGCCCTTCACTGGGTCCACCACCGACCCTGCGCCTAAAAACGCGCCGCGGATAAATGCGCGCATGGGCTCCTCGCGCGCAATAAGCTGCTCGGGGATATGCCCCATCGCAAACGGTGCTTCTTCACTTTTTGGTAAAAAGCCGAAATCCTGAAGCATCGTGCGGCAGGATTCCCCGTTTAAACGCGTTACAGTATTGCGTGCGTTGAGGCGTTTGCGTTCGGTTACGGAAAGCGAAGCTTCCACGCCGTAAAGCGTAGCGGCAAGCTGGGCGATCAGCCTTCCGACGGCGTAACTTTCGGTAACATACTGTACGCCGATGCCGCCGCGCCCAAGCGTAAGCGAGCCCGCCGCATGCGTAAGCGCACAAAGCATGGAAAGCTGGCTTCCCTTTCCCTTTACACGCTGTTTTGCGATTTCCTCCTTGACCGAAGAAGAAAACGACAATTACTTGCTCCTTTCCTCCGGCTGGCCGATGCGCTCTTTGATATCCGCTGCCTCGGTGCTCGTATCGCGGTGAATGAGCTTCGTACTATACTTTCCGGAAAAGCGCTTATAGAGCTCCTCTGCGGCACACACGGAACGGTGCCTGCCACCGGTACAACCGAAGGCCACCATCAAACGGCGCTTCCCCTGCTCCACAAAGCGCGGGATGAGGCGGTTGAGAAGCTCTTCTACGGAATTGATCGTAAACATAAAATCCGGATCGCCCATCACAAAATCACACACGGGCGCATCCTTGCCGGAAAGCGGCCTTAACTCCGGTTCATAAA
>JAEZGQ010000072.1 GCA_023416895.1 Bacillota bacterium
CTTGCCCCTCACAAAAAAGGTAATAGCCTGCCTGTGCGTGTTTTCCTTCGCGGTCCTTGCTAAGTTTCACCGCCTGCCGTGCCACCACCGTTTCCGCTACGTTGAGCCGCTTTGCCACGCGCTCCACTGTGGAGCGGTAGTATGCGCGCGTAGCGGCATCCATGCGGGCGTAATCCTTTTCCTCACGAAGCACACGCTCTACGCTCGAATAGCTTTCAAAGCACGACGGCCAGTCGAGCCCGTCAAGAAACCGCAAGCTCAAGATCGCGTTGTTCACGCGCATGGAGGAAGCGGATAGCAGGCTTCTGTTTCGCGCAAGCAAAGTTTCCGCTTCCACATCCGCACGGTGGAGGCACGCGGCAAGGAGTTGAAGGGCGTCGTATGCGTCTTTCTCCTCAAGGCGGCTTACAAGAAAGTCCGTACAGGCCGGATGCTTTTGAAGCTCCAGCTTTTCAATCATCGCCTCCCGTTTCGCGTCCGGCTGCGCCTTGAACAAGGCTGCAAGCACTTCCTCAGCGCGGTCGTACTGAGCGATCACGTCAAAGGCGGCCACGCACTCAAGTGCAATAAGCTTCAAAAGTGCGACGCGCAGCATATGCGGCAGCAGCCAAAGCTCGCGCATGGCAAGCGGGCTCACGCCCTGAAACCCGCGCAAAAAGGCGCTCAAAAGCCCCTCATCCACGCGTCCTTCCCTGTGCCCTACCATTGCGGCCGCCATGCGGTAGACGCGCGGCAGGCCGAAGTATTCGCCCTGTGCGCATACCGGCAAACGCGCCTCTTCGATTTCGTCGAGCGCGTTTTGCACGGCGATGAGGTTTTTTTCCACGACGTAAAACTCATCGCGCAACACCTCCGCGCTGGGCGGAAGCTCTTTGTTCTTCTCGTATCGTTCGCAGGAAAGCTTATAAAGCGCAGTCAATGCCCGCCGATCGGCTCCGATCTGCGGGAAAAGCGAAGGCTCGCCGCGGCGCGCGGCGCGCGTGCGAAGCGATGCAAGCTCCGCGGCATGGCGTTCCATTGCCTCCGCATTGAGCGGGATATCCAAAAGACCGTTGTACGTTCTGTTTTGAAACATCGTGAAGCATATGCCTCCCATGGCGCATAGTAAAAGTAGTATCTGCCAAAATGGGCGTGCATATCTATCAAAAAGTGATTTGCATCACTTTTTGACCCTTGCTTTAATCGCCTGCGAAGCCCCGAAGATCGAATGGCCGAAGCTCTCCTTGCGAGGGATGCGTTCCACACGGACGCGATTTGTGAGAAAAAACCTTGCATTGCAAGGCTTTTCAAATTCAAGTTGCCCAAAGCAAACCCGCCGGTTCCATATTTTACGGAACCGGCGGGTTTTATGCCTATTTTATGCGAATTGAGGCTATAACGTAAAAAGGGAGCGCTTATCAGCCCTCCTGCGCGTGCTTTTTAAGCTGTTTTTCCAAAAGTTCGGCGCGCGTTTCAGCAAGCTGACGCGCTTGCTCAAGAATTTCCATTTCACGTACAATCTCGTCGAGGAATGCATCCACCTCGGCGGGGTCGTAGCCTCGAAAAGCGCGGCTGAATTTTTTATGAATGATGTCTTTTCGCGTCATACAAACCTCTCTCAAACCCCTAAAAACGGAACGGCGCGCCAAAGCGGTGGCATTGGCGCGCGCATATGCTTTTTCGAAAACAAAGCCCTTGTTACAGGGATGCTTCCCCGTTGCCGATCACGTCGCAGTTGGCGGGAGCGACCACGAAAATGCCGCGCGACACCTTGTAGATGGTGCCGTTGAGCGCATAGATGGCACCTGCCATAAAATCGAGGATGCGCTGCGCGCAGTCGATTTCGAGTTCTTCCATATTGACGATGACGGGCTTGCGGCTCTTGAGGTTATCGATGATGTTTTGCGTATCCTCATAGCTGATGGGATGATACACGATCATCTTCATCTGAGCCTGCGAGGGAATGCTGATTACGTTTCCGTTTGTGGAAGCGCTCTTACGCTTGCCGCGGTTGCCAATGTCAAGGACATTGTCATCGCGGATCGTTTCTTCTTCGTATGCTTCTTCGGCATACAGTTCATCGTCCATCTCCGTTTCCTCGATGCCGATGAAGTCCATAAACTTTTTAACGAACCCTGCCATGATTATTCCTCCATTTGATTTTTATTTGGCGCTTGGAGAAATAAGAAACCCCCAAGGTAACGCGGCGCGGCGTATGTATATGTATGCCTTTGCCTCCGCCTCAAACCCGTGGACCGAACAGCGCCGTTCCGATGCGCACCATTGTGGCCCCTTCTTTGATGGCGGACATGTAGTCCCCGCTCATGCCCATGGAAAGCTCGTCCATGAAAACATTGGGAAAGGCTTGTGCCCCAAGCCCTTGCGCAAGCTCCCGCATCCTTGAAAAATAGCGGCGCGCCTCCGCTTCCCCGCAGGGGGGCGGAACGCACATCAAACCTTTTACGCGGATGCCGGAAAGCTGAGAAACGACTTGGAGAAAGGCCGGCAGGTCGTCAGGCGCAATGCCGCCCTTTTGCGGTTCGCTGCCGATGTTGACTTCAATGAGCACATCCTGCACCGTATCCGGCAAAAAGCGGTTAAGCTCTTGCGCAAGCGACAGCCTGTCCAACGAGTGGATAAGTTTTACCTTGCCTTTTACATATTTTACCTTATTCGTTTGTAGTTGTCCAATAAAATGGATGCCGAAACCTGAATTTTTATAAAAATCGTATTTTCCAAGAAGCTCCTGGACGCGGTTTTCTCCCACTTCCCGTACGCCGCAGGGCTGAATTTGCGCGATGCGCGATGCATCAACATACTTTGTAACGGCAATCAGCTGTATATCTTCGGGCTTCCTGCCCGCTTCGAGTGCCGCGCGCGCGATGTTTTCGCGGATGGTTTGAATGTTTTGCGCGATTGTCAAGTTGCTTCCCTCCCATGTCAGGATGTGCTTGTCAAAAAGTGTCTTTCGTCACTTATTTGACAGTCTGAAGCTGTGCTTACTTTACGGCTTTACGTACCTTTGCCCCGCGCCGAGCGTATCCGTAGCGTTTTTGGCGCGCACCACGGCACGGTCGCCGCTAAAAGCCAAAACCTCCACCTCTACGCGCTGGGTGCCGTCCGCCATCACGATGGTAAGCCCAGGTACACCGTTCTCCACGCTGATTGCGTCAAGCGGTACGTCAAAACCAGCGGCGTCCTTCTGGATGGTTGCCTTGAGGCTTCTCGCGTTCAAAAGCGAGCCCATGTCCTGATGGAATTGCAAAAGGTTCACAACGCCGCTCTCATTGATGATGGGTGCAAGCGCCGTACCCGTAAAGGGGATGTTGAGATAGCCGTCGAACACCACGGCATACTGCTCGCCCTCCGTAACGCGGAAGGGCTTGCTCGCCGAGGTTACAAATGCGATGTACCAGTTTTCGCCGTTCGCCACGCGGTATAGAAGGTTGCTCGTGGCGGCGCCCGTGCCGCCCGCAGCGCCTTTGATAACTGAGTTGACAAGGTCCGCGTTGACGACGGAGAGCTTATCGGTATTCAAAACCTGTTCGTAACCGTCGAAGTAAAAGCTCACCACGCCATCGCGAACGGCAGTGACTTCGCTTTTCCATCCCGCGAGCTGGTCGGTAAGCTGCTGTTCTGCGGCATACAGTGAGGTGAGGGTTTCCGAAGGCTGCACATTGGTTTTTAAATACTCCGCGCGTTGCAAAAGAAGGCTTGAAAGCTCGTTTTGCAGCGTCAAAAGGTCGCCCGTGCTGCCCTGCATCACGAGCGCGGCAATCTGCGACTTTTTCTGGTCGATTTGCATATTGAGATTTTCAAGGCCCGGATTGGCAATACCTGCAAGCAAGTTGAGTTGCTCGGCGAGTACATCCTTTTGCGCGCGCACCACGGACTGTGCCATTTCGTCGCTATAACCCCATTTGTAAACCGTTGCTACGGGCGTACCGCTCGTAACGGACGCACCCTCGCTGATAAGATAGCTCACCCTGTCGTAACGGTCCACGGAAACACAGGTTTCGTCGCGGATTGCGGCTGCGCTCACGCTAAGCTCCATACGAAGGCTGCTTTCTGCAAGCACCCCCTCCTTTTTGCCGCCGGAAAGCACAGCAATCAGCACCGCAATGCCTAGAAGCAGCACGGCCACAAACACATAAAAGCGCGACTTTACCCGTTTTTTTTGTCTGGCGATACGAAAGTCCCTCCCTTTTTATGAAGCGCACGCGATCATACCCCGCCCGCTTCATAGCCTTTCTTGGAAGAAAGGCCGTTTTGCCTATTGAAATTCTCCTGATTTTTGGAGGCGTAAACCTGAAAAAGCTCGTCCGCCGTGAAACCGGCGCGCAAACACATGCTCACAAAGAAATGAAGCACGTCCACAAGTTCTTCCTTGACGGCGGCGGGGTCAATTTCCTTTTTGTTTTTCCACCACTTGAAATTGACCTCGTTGAGAAGCTCACTAAGCTCCGCGGTAATGGCCAGCACGTCCTTTTGCATCCACTCCTCAAAGCTGATGCCCTCAAGCCCCCTGCGGCGGGTAATATCGTCGTCGAGCGCCTTTTGCATCTGGAAGATGCGATCGAGCTTGTCCATAAATTTTACCACTCCATGATGCGTTTTTCTATATCCTTTTCCCTTTGGCTCATGCGCCCAACAAATGCGCCGCAAATGCGGTTTCTGTCGAACACATAAGGAAGAATGGCCCGCACATCGTCCATGCTGACGCGCTCGATGCGCTCCATGATCTCCTGCTCGGTGTGAATTTTGCCATGGAGAAGCTCCGCCTTGCCGATGGCGTTGGAACGTGCGGAGGTGCTTTCCTGCCCGAGCATATAACTGCCCTTGAGCTGCTCCTTGCTGCGCTTAAACTCCTCGGACGTGATGCCGTTTTTGAGGATCTCGTCAAGCTCCAAAAGCATGAGCTTTACGACCTCCTCCGCCTGTTTTTCGCCGGTGCCCGCATAAAGCGCAAAATAGCCTGAATCGGTATATGCGGAGGGATAGGAATAAATGGAGTACGCAAGCCCGCGCTCTTCGCGGATGTTTTGGAAAAGCCGCGAGCTCATGCTACCGCCGAGCGCGTTGTTGAGCACAAAAAGCGCATACTGCCTGTCGTCGTCGATGGAATAACCGGGGAACCCCAGGCAGATGTGCACCTGCTCTACGTCCTTTTGCAATGCCTTGAACGCGCGTTTTTTCGTGATCTCGCACATAGGAACCGCTTTTTGAAACGGTGCCGCATCGCCCCCGAAGTTCGCGCGGACTGTGTCGAGAAGCTTTTCGCGCGAAAAGTTGCCCGCGCAGGAAACAACGATGTTGTCGGGCAGGTAATGCCTGTCCATATAATCGCGAATTTTTTCGCGCGTAAAGGAACGCACGCTTTCCTCGGTGCCCAAAATGGGTTTTGCGTAAGGCGTATTCCCGTGAATGATGGAAGAAAGCGCTTCGTGTACCAAGTCCTCCGGTGTGTCCTCCACCATAAGGATTTCCTCACAAACAACGCCCTTTTCCTTTTCGATATCGGTGGGCTCAAATTTGGAGTTGCGCAAAAGGTCACTCAAAACGTCCGCAGCAATTTCCATATGCTCGTCGAGCACCTTCGCGTAAAGGCAGGTACATTCCTTGGCGGTAAAGGCGTTGAGCGTGCCGCCTATGCCGTCCATCTCCGCTGCAATCTGCGAAGCGGTGCGCTTTGTGGTACCCTTAAACAGCATGTGTTCGATAAAGTGGGAAATTCCCGCTTCGTTTTCCCCCTCATAGGAGGAACCCGCGCCGATCCATACGCCCATGGAAACGGAGCGGAAAGAGGGCATTTGCTCCGCGATGATTTTGATGCCGTTTTCCAGCCGTTCACGATATACCATTGGTGTTCCTTACAATACGTCCGCCGTGGCGGTAAGCCGTATTCCTTTCTCCTGATATGCCTTTATGAGCCCGCCGAGCGCCTGCGCGGCCGCGGCGGTAGGCTGCATCAACATTATGCTTCCTTCAATGGGGTTTTGCAATGCACGCGAGAGGATATCCTCAGCGCTACCCCGTGCGCACAAAAGATCCACCGTGCAAAGAACATGCGTAAGTCCAAGTGTTTGCGCCGCACCCGAGGATACCGCAAGGTTGCGGTCACCCGAATAGTAAAGGCTTACCGTTGCCCCGCAAACCGATTCGATAACCTCCAGCGATTTTCGCACATCCTCCGTGACCCACGACAGCCGCCCGTCGTGCTGCACATCGTAGCCCATGGTGGCAAGCTCGTGCCCCTCGTCGAAAATACGCTTGCAAAGCTCCGGGTTTTCTTCCGCCCACATGCCGCTTACAGCGAAGGTAGCGCGCGTATCGTTTTCCTTCAATGTATCGAGAATGCTCTCGAGCGCTTGCGCGTTCCAGCTTACGGCAAACTGCAGCGCGGCCTTGTCCGTCGCCTGCCCGCGGTATACGGGGGAACCGTACGCCTGCGCCATGGCCGCCTGTGCGGACGGCTTGCTGGTAACAAGGTAGAGCGCCGCGATCAGCCCCACCAAGAGCGCGTTGACGAGGAAGTTAAGCACTTTGCCCGGCTTTCGTTTTTTCATAAAACAGCCCTCCTAAGTGAATCTTTCGGCTGTTTCATGCTTATTCACACGGACGGGCCCATAGTATTAAAAAAGTGCCTTGCGTCACTTTTTTAAGGGTTACAGGAATCTCCTGCAAAGGCCCACAGGCCAAGTGCCCAAAGCACGCCTTCATGCAACGTGTCCCATCCGGCGGTTCGCGCCGGATGGGACGGTTAAATGTAGGTTCTTTTTTACCGCTTCGATGCGGCTTTCAAGCGCTTAGCGCTTGTCTTCAGGCAGCAAGCCCTTTCTGGTGAGGTCGATCTTGCCCTGCGGCGTGATGCCGACGACGCGCACGAGAATTTCGTCGCCAAGGTTCACTTCGTCCTCCACGCGCTCCACAAAGTGGTTGGCAAGTGCGTTGATCCTGACAAGGCCGTCCTTGCCGGGTTTCAGTTCTACAAACGCACCAAGGCCCGGCTTGATGTTTACAACCTTGCCGAGGAACACCTGGCCAACTTCGATGTCGCGCACGATGGCGTCAATCATCTTCTTGGCTTCGGCAGCGGCGTGCTCGTCCGGCGAGGCGATGAATACGCGGCCGTCGTCTTCGATGTCGATCTTCACGCCGGTGTCGGCAATGATCTTGTTGATGACCTTGCCGCCCGTGCCGATGACTTCGCGGATCTTATCCGGATGGATGGTGAACTGGAGAATGCGCGGCGCATACGGCGACATTTCCTTACGCGGTTCGGGGATGACCTCGAGCATTTTGTCGAGGATGAAGAGCCTGCCCTGGCGTGCCTGTTCGAGCGCGCGGGTAAGGATCTGCTCGTCGATGCCCTTGATTTTAATGTCCATCTGGATGGCGGTAATGCCTTCGCGCGTACCGGCCACTTTGAAGTCCATATCGCCCAAGAAGTCCTCCAGGCCCTGAATGTCGGTCAGAATGGCGATGTTGCCGTTTGACTCATCCTTGATGAGACCCATGGCAACGCCCGCAACGGGTTTCTTCAGGGGAACGCCCGCATCCATAAGCGCCATGGTGCTCGCGCAGATAGAGGCCTGCGAGGTGGAGCCATTGGAGCTGATGACCTCGGATACGAGGCGGATGCAGTACGGGAATTCTTCCTCCGAGGGGATCATGGGCAAGAGCGCGCGTTCTGCAAGCGCGCCATGGCCGATTTCACGACGGCCGGGGCCGCGCATGGGGCGGGTTTCGCCCACGCTGTAAGGCGGCATGTTGTACTGGTGCATGTAGCGTTTGTATTCTTCCTCGCCGATTCCGTCAAGCGTCTGCCCGTCGCCCACCGTGCCGAGGGTAGCGACCGTAAGCACCTGCGTTTGGCCGCGGGTAAACACGGCGCTTCCGTGCGTGCGGCTCAAAATGCCGACTTCGCCCCAGATAGGACGGATCTCGTCATGCTTGCGCCCGTCGGGACGGATGACGCGGTTGATGATCTTATCGCGCACGACCTCTTTGGTCATGCTGTAAAGAATGGCGTCGATGTCGGACTTGGAATTCGGATATTCTTCGGCAAAATGCTCGATGGTTTCCTTTTTGACCTTGGAGCTTCTTTCTTCGCGTTCCTTGCGGTCGAAGGTGTCAAGCGACCACTCCACCTTTTCGGCGGCGAACTCGCGCACCTTCTGCAAGAAGGTTTCCTCGGGCTTGTACGGCGTGAACACGATTTTTTCGCTGCCCACTTCTGCGGCGATGCCCTTAATGAATTCCACGATCTTTTTAATTTCCTCGTGCGCCTTCAAAATGGCGCCGAGCATTTCTGCCTCGGTCAGCTCGTTCGCGCCAGCCTCGACCATCATCACCGCTTCACTCGTGCCGGCAACCGTAAGGTGCAGCCTGCTCTTTTCGCGTGCGGCACAATCGGGGTTCACCACATATTCGCCGTCCACAAAGCCTACGCTTACAGCGCCGATGGGGCCCGCAAACGGAGCGTTGCTGATGGCGAGCGCGGCAGAAGCGCCGATCATGGCCAGCACATCGGGCTGAATGTCCTGTTCAACGGAAAGCACCGTGGCAACAACCTGAATGTCATTATAGAAGCCCTTGGGGAACAGAGGCCGCAAGGGGCGGTCGATCAAACGGGAGGTAAGGATGGCGCGTTCGGTGGGCCTGCCCTCGCGCTTGATAAAGCCGCCGGGGATTTTGCCGACCGAATACATTTTTTCTTCGTATTCCACGCTCAGGGGAAGGAAGTCTACGCCGTCGCGCGGGTTTGCCGCAACCGTTGCGCAAACAAGCACCGCGGTATCGCCGCAGCGCACGAGGCACGAGCCGCCCGCCTGCTCGGCGTACTTGCCCGTTTCGACGGTCAGCGTCCTGCCCGCCAACTGTGTGGTGAATGTTCTCTGCATGTCTTCATGCTCCTCTTCTATTATATTCATGTTATTATAACCAAAATTTGCACTTTGCCGCAACACAAACGCGCATATACAGACGAAAAAAGTCTTCGATGCACCATAAAGGCACTTCGTATGCCTCCTTCATCCACAAATGCGCGGCGGCCGCCCTTAAATTTAGGCGTTTACAGCAAAAAGAGCGGGAATGCTTCCCGCTCTTGATGGCTTGTTATTTCCTGAGTTCAAGGCTGCTTATAATTGTACGGTAACGCTCGATATCCTTTTCCTTCAGGTAGTCGAGCAGACCCCTGCGCTGACCTACCATTTTGAGCAAGCCGCGGCGGGAGTGGTGATCCTTCTTGTTGATCTTGAGGTGCTCGTTGAGGTGGTTGATGCGCGCGGTCAAAAGCGCGATCTGCACTTCCGGAGAACCGGTATCGCCCTCATGAAGTTTGTACTTTTCGATGATTTCCTGCTTGTTGATATCCATGTTTCTTCTCCTTTTTTATGATCCCCGTGCGCCGAGCAATGCGTTGGAGCTTCGCAAAACACAGCTGCCGGTTATGGAACCTTGATATTATAGCATGGCGGAAAAGCCTTGTAAAGCTTCGCTTTCGCTGAAATGTCACCCTGCCATTTCAGCGAGTTTTGCGCATCCGCCTCTCGCGCTGAAGGCGCTCTCGGGCGGCGGATGCGTAAGGAAAGAAATTCTATCGAATTTCATCCGTTTCGGCGTACATGCCGCCGAAGCCGGAACAAAACCTTACGTCTTCTCGCTTTTTATGGCACTATCGTTTGTGTGAAAGGGTTTTCGTATGCGTTTTTCTACAACACACGCTTTGCGTTTTCCACATCGAGTGCAATCTGCGCGGCAAGCTCTTCAACACTTTCAAAGTAAAGTTCGCCCCGAAGCCTTTCGACAAACGCGACCGTGAGCTGCTTGCCGTAAATATCGCATGAAAAATCCATGATATAGGTTTCTACGCTCAGGCTTTTTCCGCCGACTGTGGGGTTCATTCCAACGCTCGTCACGGCATTGTAGGTTTTATCGTCCACCGTTGCGCGCGTGGCGTAAACGCCGATTTGCGGCAAAACCATTTCCTCCAAGCCGCCCAAGTTTGCCGTGGGGAAGCCTATGCCGCTGCCGATGTGGCGGTTTCTTACCACACAACCGGTAAGCGCGTACTCTCGCTCAAGCATGGCGTTTGCGGTTGTGATTTCCCCGCGTTCGATGAGCGTGCGGATGCGCGTGCTCGAAACCGGCTCGCCCTCGTAAAGGTGCGGCGGCAGTTCGCGCACCGAAAAGCCCATTTTTTTACCGAGTTCGCGCAAAAGCTCCGTGTCGCCCGCGCCGTTTTTCCCGAACGAATAATTGAAGCCGGCTACCGCATAGGCCATAGAAAACCGCTCCTGAAGCGTTTTTGCAAACACTTCCGGCTCCGTCGCGGCAAGCTCCAAGGTAAAATCGTCCGCCGCCACGCAATCCGCCCCGAAGGAGCGCAAAAGCCGCACGCGCTCGTCAAGCCCGCTCAGAAGCTTTGGGGCTTTGCCAAACACGCTAAGCGGATGGTTTTGAAACGTATACACGATTAGGCGAAACCCGTTTTCCTTTGCGATGGACGCGGCCTCGTTCAAAAGCCGCCTATGTCCGGCGTGCACGCCATCAAACATGCCGAGCGCCACCACGCTTTTTTCGCGTTTTGTTTCGCATGGCTCAAAAGGCCGTTTCTCATTTGCCATCGGGCTCATCCCCCGTAAAAAACACAGAAATATGGAAACCCGCTTCCTCGCGCTTCCCTAAGCCCAAAAAACTTCCGTCGAGGTAGGTTTTTACAAGCTCCCCTTGCGAAAACTCCCTGCCGCACGCAATGGAAGCGCCGTTGAGAAGAAGCCGTTTTTCCCGCGCGCCAAGCTCGGTGAGAAAGAGCGACGGAAAGTCGCCGAGCGCTGTGTCGGGCGGCGTTACGGCGGTTGCTAGCGCATTCTCCTCTTTCAAGGCACGAAGCTCCTCAATGGTAAACGCGTTGTCGAGCGTAAATACACCCGAGCGCGTTCTTAAAAGAAACGAAAGATGCGCACAGGCGCCAAGCGCCCTTCCGATGTCGCTACATAAAGCACGCACATAGGTGCCGCGGGAACAGCCCACTCGCAAAAGAAAGCTATCCTCCCCTGTCTGCGCCAAAAGCTCCAATGCGTGTACCGTAATGGCGCGCTCTTTTTGCTCCACAGCCTCGCCCGCGCGCGCAAGCTTATACATGGGCGTGCCGTTCACGCGCACCGCCGCATAGAGCGGCACCGTTTGCAGCTGCTCTCCGGTAAAGCCTATAAGCATTTCGCGAAGCGCCTCTTCTTTTACGCGCACGTCCGAATGGCGCACGACTGCCCCGTAGGAGTCCTGCGTGTCCGTTTCCGCACCGAAGCTGATCTCGGCGTAATATTCCTTTTGTTTATCGGTCAAATAATCGAAAAGCCTTGTGGCGCGCCCCAAGCAAACGGGCAACACGCCCGCAGCGCCGGGGTCGAGCGTACCGGTATGCCCAACGCGCTTCATCGAAAAGATGCGCCGCACATCCGTTACAACATCGCTCGAGGTCATGCCCGGGGGCTTCAATACATTTACGACACCCTCCAAGACTCATCCTCCAATGCCAATGAAGCAAACCTTACCGCCTCCGAATACACCTCGTCGTAGGTGCCGCTTACGGTATAGCCAGCAGCGAACGCATGGCCTCCACCGCCTTTGAGGCGCGCGATTTTGCTCACGTCCACATACCGCTTGGAACGAAGGCTCGCCTTAAACACGTTGTGCTGCACCTCGCGCAGCATCACGGCGACCTCCACGCTTTCTACGTCGCGCACATAGTCGATCGCGCCTTCGCTGTCTTCCTCGGTGGCGTTGATGGCGCGCATCTCTTCAAGCGTTACCGCGGTAATGCCGAGCTTGCCGTTGCACAGTAGCTCCATGTTGGTGATTGCCCTGCCCAAAAGCTTGATTTTATGGTAGGGAACCGTGCGGTAAACAAGGCGGTTGATCTCGTAGGTATCGATCCCGCTTTCGATGATGTCGGCGGCAATTCGCATGGTTTGCGGTGTGGTGTTGCTGTACGCAAAGCTTCCCGTGTCCGTAAGAAGCGCCGTATAGAGGCACACGGAAATTGGCTCCGTAAGCTTCGGCAAAAGCAGCAGCGCAAGCTTGTAGATGATTTCACCTGCGGCGGCGGCGCTGCCGTCCACCACGTTAAGGCGCGCATAAGCGCTGTTTGTTACATGATGGTCGATGTTGAGTGTATCGGCAGCGGCGTCAAAAAACGCGGCACTCGCGCCCATGCGAAGCGCATCCGCACAATCCACACTGATGGCGTAAGGCAACTTTCGTGCCGTCTCCGGCGCGAGAATTTCGTTTGCGTACGGCAAAAAAGCGTAGTTGGGCGGTATGCGGTTGTCGCATACCACTTGCGCTTCTTTTTTCAGCTCCTTCAGAATGCCGTAGAGCGCCAGCGAGGAGCCAAGCGTATCGCCATCGGGCGAAATATGGGCGATTAGCGTAAAGCCGTCGTTTTTGCGGATAAATTCCGCCGCCTGTTCAATGAGATTCCCCGCCATCCGTTCCCCCGTTTTCGGGATTGTGCAGTCCCGCGATGATCTTTGAAATATGCACGCTGTATTCAATGGAGCTGTCGAGCACGAATTTGAGCTGCGGCAGGCGGCGTATCTGCATACGCCGGCCGATTTCCCGCGCAATAAAGCCGTTTGCGTTGTTGAGCGCCGCAACGGCTTCCGTGCGCGCTTGCTCGCTTGTGTCGTATACGCTCACCATCACCTTGGCCCACTTGAGGTCGTTTGTGACCTCCACGTTCATGATGGTGACCATGTCCGTAACGCGTGGGTCGCGAAGATCGCGGACGATTTCGCTGATGGTTTTCTTGAGCTCTTCGTTGAGCCTTTCATACCTGACTGACATAGTGTTTCCTTCCCGGGGCGCTCTTAGGGCGGGCTTTTGACCCGCCACAAGCCGAGCTTCTGGCTCATGTGAAAGCTTGAAACGCTTAGCGCTTGACCTCTTCCATCATGAACGCCTCGATGACGTCGCCTTCCTTGATATCATTGTAACCGTCAAGCCCGATGCCGCATTCGTAGTTTGTAGCTACTTCGCGCACGTCGTCTTTAAAGCGCTTGAGAGAGCCGATCTTGCCCTCGAACACCACGACGCCGTCGCGTACCACGCGCACCTGAGCGCTTCTTGTAATTTTGCCGTCCTGCACATAGCAGCCCGCGATGGTGCCTACGCCGCTGACCTTGAAGGTGTTTCGCACCGAAGCGCGGCCAAGCTCCACTTCCTTGAACACGGGCTTGAACATACCTTTCATGGCGCGTTCCACATCCTCCGTGGCCTTGTAGATGATGTCGTAGAAGCGCACATCCACCTTTTCACGCTCCATCGTGGCGCGCGCCTGCGCATCCGGCCGTACGTTGAAGCCGATGATGATGGCGTTTGACGCAGAGGCAAACATGATGTCAGAACCTGTGATGGCGCCCACGCCGCTGTGGATGCAGCGCACGCGAACCTCGGCGTTACTGAGCTTTTCGAGCGCAGCCTTCACCGCCTCGGCACTGCCCTGCACGTCGGCCTTTACGATGATGTTGAGATCTTTGACCTGACCTTCCTCGATCTGGCTGAACAGATCGTCCAGCGTAACCTTGGAAAGGTTTTTGAGCTGCTCGGTCTTTTGCTTCACGCGGCGCTCCTCGGCGACGTTGCGCGAGAGCTTGTCGATCTCAGAAACATTCATGATATCGCCCGCCGCAGGCACCTCGGAGAAGCCAAGGACTTCCACAGGCTGGCTCGGCCCGGCCTCGGTAACACGCCTGCCCTTGTCGTCCATCATGGCGCGCACGCGGCCGTAGGCCGTGCCCGCAACGATGGGATCGCCGATCTTGAGCGTGCCGTTTTGCACGAGCACCGTGGCCACAGGGCCGCGGCCCTTGTCGAGTTCGGCCTCGATGATGGTGCCGCGCGCGATGCGGTTGGGGTTTGCCTTGAGCTCCTGCACGTCGGCAAGGAGAAGCACCATTTCAAGCAGCGTATCGAGGTTTTGACCGGTCTTTGCAGAAACGGGTACGCAGATGGTCTGACCGCCCCATTCCTCGGCAACGAGGCCGTGCTCGGTGAGCTGCTGTTTTACGCGTTCGGGGTCCGCCCCGGGGCGATCGATCTTGTTGATGGCGACCACGATGGGCACTTCCGCCGCCTTGGCGTGGTTGATTGCCTCCACCGTTTGCGGCTTAATGCCGTCGTCCGCCGCTACAACGAGGATGACGATGTCCGTCACCTGCGCACCGCGGGCACGCATGGCGGTAAACGCCTCGTGACCCGGGGTGTCGATGAAGGTAATCTGGCGGCCGTTGCGTGTAACGGTATACGCGCCGATGTGCTGCGTGATGCCGCCCGCCTCGCCTTCGGCGACGACGGTATGGCGTATGGCATCGAGGAGTGAGGTCTTGCCGTGGTCGACGTGACCCATGATGGTGACGACCGGCGGGCGTACGACGAGGTTTTCTTTTTCGTCGACTTCGTCGCTGCTCTCCTGCAAAACGTCTTCGAAGGTTTTTGTGAGCTGGTATTCGATTTCAATGTTATAGTCCGCCGCCACAAGCGCGCAGGTATCGTAATCGAGCTCTTGGTTGATGGTCGCCATGATGCCCATCTTGAAGAGCTTTTTGATGATTTCCGCCGCGGGCTTGCCGATCTTTTCGGACAAATCTTTTACGGTAATTGTTTCCGTCGTCATGACCGCCTTTTCGATGACCACCGGTTCGGGCCGCTTTACGGGGGCCTGCGGCTTGCGCTTGCCGCCCCTGCGGGTGCCACCCACCTGTACGTCGTCGTCCCAGATGGCCGCCTTCACGGGAACGGCCGGAGCCGCTTCCTTGAGGATGGTCTTTTTATTTTTTATTCTGCGATCCTCCTCGCGGGTGCGCACATAGGTACTCTTCGCGGGATCGTAGTTGCTAACGCGTTCCTTGGCCTGCGCAGGCGCAATGGCAATGGGTGAGCCGCCGCGTGCGCCGCCGCCGGTGCGGTTTTGCCCGTACGGTGGCCGCGCGCCCTGCGGACGAGCACGATCGAAGCCGGGCCTTGCATCCTTATCTTTGTCCTTATCGAAGCCGCCCCCGCCAAAGCCGCCCTGACGCGGCTGGTAGCCCTGTCCCTGCGGGCGCTGCTGATAGCCGCCCTGACGCGGCTGATAACCGCCTTGTTGGCCGCCTTGATAGCCCTGACCCTGCGGACGCTGCTGGTAGCCGCCCTGTTGGCCGTACTGACCCTGCGGGCGCTGCTGATAGCCGCCTTGTTGGCCGCCTTGGTTATACTGGCCTTGCGGACGCTGCTGGTAGCCGCCTTGTTGGCCGCCTTGGTTGTACTGTCCCTGCGGGCGCTGCTGATAACCACCCTGTTGGCCACCTTGGTTAAACTGGCCTTGCGGGCGCTGCTGATAGCCGCCCTGTTGCCCTTGGGCAGCAGGCTCGATGCGGTGCGCCTGATAGCCGCCGGAGGCGGGCTTTTCTGTTTTTTCCTCGCGCACAGCAGGCTGCACATCCACCTCTGCTGCCTTTTGCGGCTGCGAAGGCTCCGCCGTAGCTTGGGGCTTAGGCGACTCCTCCTTTTGCTTTTCGGCAGCGGGCGCCTCTTTGGGCTTTTCCTGCACGACAGGCTGAACGGGCTCGCTCTTTTGCGGCTCGCTCTTTTGCGCTTCGCTCTTTTGGCGCGCAACGCTCTTTTCGGCCTCAGGCTCGCTCTTTTTCGCAGCGGGCTTTTCCTCGGTTTTTTGCGGTGCCTCGTCGTGATTGGGCCCGACGTGGAACGCGAGGTCTCCCTCGGAGGAAAGAAGCTCCATCAAGCGCTCTTTCCTTTCGCGCTCGATGCGCTCCTTGCGCTCGCCTTCCTCCTTTTCCTTGAGCTTGCCCTCGGCGCGGCGCACGTTTTGAAGCGCATCCGAAACCTCGCCCTGCGTTTTCTTTATACGCTCAAAAAGCTCAGCGGCCTGCGCCTCAAGCTCCTTTGCGAAATCGTTGACTTTAACCTTTGCCATTCAATCATTACCCCCGTGCATATTCGCGTAAGCATCTCCGACCATTCGTGCAAAAGAAGCATCCGTCACCGCCGCAATCATGCGGCCCGGCTTGCCGACCGCTTCTCCCATGCTCTCCATGAGCACACACGGAATGCCGGCTCTTTCGCAAAGCCCTTGATATCTTTCCTTCGTGTTTGCGGATGCGCTTTCATCCAACACCACAAGTTTCGCCTTTCCCTTCTTTACGGCGTTTTCGCAGGCGAAGTCGCCTGCCAAAAGGTTACCGGAACGCATGGAAAACCCCAGCGCACTGCGCATTTTTTCATCCGTCCGCAAGCGCGACCTCCTCTTTGAGGCGTTCAAACACCGTGGCGTCCACCGGGTGTTCGAGCGCGCGCTCAAGCGCTCGGATTTTCTTTGCCTTTTCCAGGCACTCGGTATTTTTACAGATGTATGCGCCCCTGCCCGGCGCGCGGCCAGTTTTATCGGCCTTAACTTCGCCCTCGGGCGTACGCACAATCCGCAGCAGTTCTTTTTTCGGAAGCATTTGCCTGCAACCGACGCACATGCGCAGCGGAACCTTTTTTTGTGTCATTGGCACTTCCTCAAATCTGCTTTACTCCGCATCCTCTTGCGGCGCATCCGCCGCATCGGGGTCGTAAAGGTCCACTTCCTGCTCGGCCTGCGATTGGCTCTTGATGTCGATCTTCCAACCTGTGAGCTTCGCGGCGAGGCGCACGTTCTGGCCTTCCTTGCCGATGGCGAGCGAAAGTTGGTTGTCCGGCACGATTACCTTGGCGGCCTTTTCCTCTTCGTTGATGTATACCATGAGGACGCGCGCCGGGCTCAACGCCTTTGCGATGTACACGGCGGAATCGCTGTCCCACTCGATGATGTCGATTTTTTCATTGTGAAGCTCGCCAACGATGCGCTCCACACGAATGCCCTTTTGCCCAACGCAGGCACCTACGGCATCTACCTGGGCGTCGTTTGAGTGTACGGCGACCTTTGTGCGGAAGCCCGCTTCACGCGCGATGGATTTGATCTGCACAACGCCGGTTTGAATTTCCGGCACCTCAAGCTCGAACAGGCGCTTGACAAGCCCCGGATGCGTGCGCGACACGAGCACCTGCGGGCCTTTGTTGGTTTTGCGCACCTCAAGCACATATACTTTGATGCGGTCGCTGGTGTTGTATTCCTCGCCCGGAATGGTCTCGTTTGCGGAAAGAAGCCCGTCGGTACGGCCAAGCTCCACATACACGCCGTTTTTCTCGGCGCGCTGTACGATGGCTGTGAGGACTTCGTTTTCTTTTTCCACGAATTCGTCGAAGATCACGCCGCGCTCAGCCTCGCGAATGCGCTGTACAACCACCTGCTTTGCGGTCTGCGCCGCAATGCGGCCAAAGCTCTTGGGGCTTATTTCCTCCTCGAGCACGTCGCCCACCTCGTAAAGATGGTTGATTTGGCGCGCCTTTTCGAGGGAAATCTCAACGTGCGGGTTTTCAATGTGTTCCACCACCGTTTTGGATGCGAAAATCTGCACTTCGCCGGTTTCCCTGTCAACCACCGCGCGTACGTTTCCCGACGAACCGGAGTTACGCTTATATGCCGCGATGAGCGCGGATTCGAATGCGTCGATGAGAATATCCTTGCTTATTTTTCGGTCCTTTTCTATTGCGTTGAGCGCCTCGATGAATTCGGCATTCATGGTGTTCTCTCCCTTGCTGTGATAATATATCAATTCATTTTGTTTTGTGTTCGGGCGGGCTTAAAAAATGGCAACGCAGCTAGAACTCCAGATGCGGCCTTACAAGCGACACATCCTTGCGCTTGAAGACAAGCTCCGCGCCATCTTTCAATTGCAGCGTGAAGCTCTCCGCGTCGAAGCGCAAAAGCGTGCCGAAGTATTCTTTTTTCTTGTTGATGGGCGCGTACAGCCTGACGTCCACGACTTTAGAAAGGTTGCGCTGAAAATCCCTGTCCTTTTTGAGCGGCCTATCAAGGCCGATGGATGAAACGCTTAAATAATACGCCTGCTCGATAGGATCCGACTCATCGAGAATGGGTTCCACCGCACGGCTGACCTTTTCACAGTCGTCGAGCGTAACGGGATTGGGTGCATCCAGATAGAGTGTAAGTACCCAGTTGCCCTGTTCTTTTTTGTACTCGACCTCGTCGAGTTCGTAACCCATTGCGGTAACGGTGGGGCGCAGCAGTGCGTCAATGGCCTCGATGGTTCGCAAAAAAACCCTCCTGTCAAAACGAAAGAGTGGGATTACGCCCACTCTTTGCTACCAAACCGGCAATCATGCCGCCAACGCAAGGATTATACCATACCTGTCCGCACAAAAGCAAGAACAATGTTGGGAAGCTTTGTCTTTACAAGAAATTCCCGCAGTTAAAACAGGCTCAGTTGGTTGGTTTCGGGCAAGCCTTCAAGGCAGCCGGACTCGCATAAGGTCTTGACGACCGCGCTGTTGGCGCGCGTGCGCATACGAAACTCTTCAAGCGAAGCGTAGGGTTGGCCGTTTTGCGCGTTGGCAATGGAAACCGCCGCGTTTTCGCCCACGCCCGCCACCGCCAGAAACGGTGGGCGAAGCGCCCCGTTTTCGATTTTAAACTCCTTGGCGGCGGACTTATAGACGTCCACCTCCAAAAGTTCAATGCCGCGAAGGTTCATTTCATACACCACCTCGAGAATGGTCAAAAGGTCCTTTTGCTTTTGCTCGAGGTCGTTTTCGTTCTTACGCATGTCCTTGATGCGCCTTAAAACAGCATCCGCGCCGCCCGTGGCGTACGCGATGTCGAACGCGTCCGCACGCACGGTGAAGTAGGTGGCATAAAATTCGAGCGGGTAATACACCTTGTAATAGGCTACGCGAAACGCCATCATTACATACGCGGCGGCGTGCGCGCGCGGGAACATGTACTTGATTTTTTTGCACGAACCGATGAACCATTCCGGCACCACACCGTTTCTCATGGCGTTTTCCATTTCCTCTGAAACGCCCTTGCCCTTTCGCACGTTTTCCATGATCTTAAACGACATGGAGGGCTCGAGCCCGCAGCGTATAAGGTAGTTCATAATATCATCTCGCGTGCAGATGACCTGCGAGAGCGTGGCAATGCCTTTTTCTACAAGCTCCTGCGCGTTGCCAAGCCACACGTCCGTGCCGTGGGAAAGGCCCGAAATGCGCACAAGCTCCTCCATGGTCGTGGGGCGCGTCATCATGAGGATTTTTTCGCGTACGAACACCGTGCCGAATTCCGGCACCGCAAGGCTTCCAACGTCAAACCCAAGCTCCTTGAGAGAAACGCCCAAAGGCTCATCGGAGCTGAAAAGGCGCATCACGTTTTTGTCGTCGAGCGGTATGGTTTTGGGGTCAAGCCCGGTCAAGTCCTGAAGCATCCTGAGGGCCGTCGGATCGTCGTGGCCGAGGATGTCGAGCTTTACGAGCTTATCGTCCATTGCGTGAAAGTCAAAATGCGTGGTGATGATGTTTTTCTCTTTGTTGTCGGCCGGATATTGGATGGGCGTAAACTCCATGATGTCCATCTCCTCCGGCACGATCACGATGCCGCCCGGATGCTGGCCCGTGGTGCGTTTCACACCCGTACAGCCTTTCACGAGGCGGTCCACCTCCTCGCGCGAGGCGACGATTTTGTTTTCGTCGCAGTAGGACTTCACGTAGCCGTAAACGGTTTTGTCCTGCAAGCCGGAAATGGTGCCCGCGCGAAACGCGTGCCCCTCGCCGAACATGACCTCTGTAAATTTATGCGCCACCGGCTGGTATTCGCCGGAAAAGTTCAAATCGATATCGGGCGTTTTGTCGCCCTTGAAGCCCAAAAACACCTCGAAGGGAATGTCGTAGCCGAGCTTAAGGTATTGCGCGCCGCAGACGGGGCAGCATTTATCGGGCATATCCACGCCGCAGGCGTATTTGTCGCGGTCCACATCGAACTCGCTGTGACGGCAATTCGGGCAGGCGTAGTGCGGCGCGAGCGGGTTCACCTCTGTGATGCCGGCCATGGTCGCTACAAACGAGGAGCCCACAGAGCCGCGCGAGCCCACAAGGTACCCGTCGGAAAGTGATTTTTGCACGAGCCGCTGCGCCATGAGGTAGAGAGACGCATAGCCGTTGCCGATGATGGAATTGAGCTCCTTATCGAGCCTTTTTTGCACGATTTCGGGCAGCTCGTCGCCGTAAAGCTCGTGTGCACGGTTCAGCGCCATTTGGGTAAGCTCCTCGTTCGCGCCGGGGAACGTGGGCGCGTAGGTGCGCTTTTCATCCAAAAACGGTTTCATGCGCTCGCAGCTTTCCGCGATGGCGTTGGGGTTATGCACCACCACCTCAAGTGCCCTGTCCTCACCGAGATAGGAAAACTCCTCGAGCATTTCGTCGGTGGTTTTAAAGTAGAGCGGTGCCTGCTGCTCAGCATCCTTAAAGTCGCGCGAATGCATGATAATCGCGCGGAAGATCGAATCTTCGGGATTTAGAAAATGCACGTCGCCCGTGGCGACCACGGGTTTTTGAAGCTTATCGCCCAACGCGAGGACTCGGCGGTTGAGATCCCTTAAGCCCTCCTCGTCTTTCACCTTGCCGTCGCGCACAAGAAACTCGTTGTTGCCGATGGGTTGAATTTCAAGATAATCGTAAAACGACGCGACCGCTTCAAGCGTCGCCTCGTCCTTATCGTCGAGCACGGCCCGAAACACCTCGCCCGCCTCGCATGCGGAGCCCACAATGATACCCTCGCGGTGTATGTTGAGTAGGCTTCTTGGTATTTGCGGCACCTTTTTGAGGTGATCAAGGTGCGCGTAAGAAACGAGCCGGTAAAGGTTCATAAGCCCCTCGTGGTTTTTGGCGAGGAGGATGATGTGGAAGTTGGAACGCTGCCCCTTCACATGCGGCGGCGGGTCGCAATCACAAAGCGGAATGCGCTCCACATGGTTTTCCATAAGCTTTTTAAAAAGCGTATTTGCAATGCCGCTCAGTAGCTCCGCGCTTTCAAGCGCGCCAAAACGACCGCTTTCCGCGTGGGCAACGCCGAACGAGCGCGCCGCGGAAGCGAGCGTTTTTTCCTTTATGCTTCGGTCGAGATAATGCGCGAGCATGCCCACGTCCACGTAAAGTTTACCGAGGTCGATCAAACAATCGTCCGCGCAGGCGCAAAGAAGCTTTAGCTCCGCGCCGTCAAACAGCACCTTGGTGCTGCTGCCGCAAAACGCCGCAAGCTTTAAAAGTGCATCCTTGAGCGTACCCGCGTCCGAAAGCTCGTCCTGCGTAACGCCCGCGCGCTTCAAAAGCTTCGGCTCCACCGCCACGGAAGGGTTACAGAGCACGCAAAGCCGCTCGGTTATTCCCTCTTTTGTGAAGCGCACCGCGCCGATTTCAAAGATGTGCTCGCGCCCTATGCCCTTTGTGGCAAGGCACGACACGGCCACATAGCTTTCCTCCACGGGAATGAGCGTGCAATCCGGCATGAGGTACCCCTCAACGCCGAGCACAACCTTAATGTCTTTGCCGCTCTTTTTGAGCTTTTCCGCGGCGGAAACCGCGGCGGGAAACGCCTGCACCACGCCGTGGTCGGTAATGGCGACCGCGCTGTGGCCAAAGCGGGCGGCTGTGTTTATGGCGTCCTCAGGTTTTACAAGCCCGTCCATCGACGACATCTGCGTATGCAGGTGCAGCTCCACACGCTTTTTTTCACATTTATCCTCGCGGCGCGGCTTTTGCACGCGGTTGACCGAATCCGGAAACAGGCACATGCGCCCCAAAAACTGGTCGAGCCGGTATGGCCCGTGCAGCACGAGGTAATCCCCATCTTTCTGCACGGCCTCGATCTTTTCAAAAAGCTTTTCCTGCCCTTTTTTAAAAAACAGCTTGAAGAGCGTGGTGCCCGTAAGGTCGGTAACGGCGGCGTTGATGATGCCGCCCTCCGTCTTGGTGGGGCGAAGCTCCAAGCTGACAATTTCCCCTTGTATGGTCACAGTTCCCGAGGTTTCGTTGAGCTCGCTCTGCTTGATGAGCTTGTCCATGCGGATGGTGCTTCCCAAAATGACCTCCGCGCCGTCTTTCTTTTTTGCGGCGGGTTTTGCGGCCTTTTGCACCTCCTCGCGATAAAGTTCCTCGGGGTCTGCGCCGATGGGCGGCGTAAGTTCGCTATCGCCGACCACGCAAAGCTCGGGCGTAGTGCCGTATTTTTTTTGTAGATGCCCCAGAAAAGCCTCTATCTCCGGCTCGGTGCAAAACTTACCAATAAGGCTTTCGGGAATGCACACCTCCACGGTTTCGCCGTTGAGCTGCCAACGCGAGCAAACGAGCGCCGGCCGCACGAACGGGTTCAAATCGCACCATTCCCTTTTTAAGGCTTCTGCCTTTTCTTCAAAGCTTTCAAAAAGTGCAAGCTCCGCTTGCGAAAGCTCAAAGCGAAGCTCCAGGGAGCAGCCGCCCATGAGCTTCTCCATGCCGCTTTTTATGCTTTCACGCGCCGATGCCGGAAGCGGTTTTTTTAAAAGAACCGAGGCCTCAACCTTATTCGCTTTGGCGTGCAGGCGTATATCCGTAACTTCGGCGTCGTCGGCGCCGTTTTGTAAAAAGATCGTTTTCAGTCGTTCATCCATGGCGTTTAGTCTAACATCTCTTTGGCGGCTTGCAAAAACTGTTCCACAACCTCGGGCAAGGGGCCCGAGAACTCGCGCTCGCCATGCTTGAACACCACGGCGTTGTTTTCGCCGAAGGCGATACCGATGTCGGCCTCCTTGGCTTCGCCCGGGCCGTTTACCGCGCAGCCCATCACCGCAACCTTAAGGTAACCTTTGTCGTTTGGTAGCTCCTCCGTTACACGCCGTGCAACCGTTTCAAGGTCCACCTTGCACCTGCCGCAGGTAGGACAGCTCACAAGCTCAACGCCCTCCTTGCGAAGTCCCACGCTGCGCAAAATCATTTGCGCGGCCTTCACCTCAAGCGCAGGATCTCCTGTGAGGGAAACGCGAAATGTATCGCCAATGCCCTCTAAAAGAAGCGAGCCGATGCCGATCGCACTTTTAACAAGCGCCGCCGCCGCAAGCCCCGCCTCCGTTACACCAAGGTGCAGAGGATAATCACAGCGCATATCCGCCATGCGGTAGGCCGCGACCGTATCCGGTACGTTGGAAGCCTTGATCGAAATGACGGTGTCGTAGAAATTCTCACGCTCCAAAATGGCTGCGTGCTTGAGCGCGCTTTCCACCATCGCCTCAGGCGTAGGCCCGTTGAAGCGCTCGAGCATGCTCTTTTCGAGTGAGCCCGCGTTAACGCCAATGCGCACGGGAACGCGAAGATCCTTCGCGCACGCCACAAGCTCGCGCACATTGGCAACGTTGCCGATGTTACCGGGGTTAAAGCGTATTTTGTGGACGCCGTTTTTCATGGCGCCGATGGCGAGTTTGTAGTCGAAATGAATGTCCGCGACGAGCGGTATGGAAATGCGCTCCAAAATGGCGGGGATAGCGTTCACGCAATCCTCGTTGTAAACCGAAACGCGCACGATTTCGCAGCCGGCGCGTTCAAGCCGCTTAATTTGCTCCACGGTGGCTTCAACATTTGCCGTATCGGTATTGGTCATGGATTGTATGGTAATGGGCGAACCGCCACCCATGGAAACGTTTTTCACCACGACGGAACGCTTAATTTTTCGTAGCATGTTTTTTACCCCCATCTTTCGTGCTGCTTTTGCCCCCAACGAAGCACAATGCGCTATGCTTACGCGGCTCAGCCTCCGAACAGGCCAGATACGTCCTTTACGACGAGATACGCCATGAGCGCCATCAAAAGAACGAATCCCACAAAGTGCACCACGCCCTCACGCTGCGGCGCAACGGGTTTGCCGCGCACCATTTCCACGAGCATGAACGAAAGCCTTCCGCCGTCGAGCGCGGGAAACGGGAGAATATTAATGAACCCAAGGTTTACGCTGATGAGAACCGCAAGCCGCAGCACCGTTTCAAACCCAAGCCGCACAGCCTGTGCGATGGTCGTGATGGTGCCCACAGGCCCCACAACGTCGCCGCTTTGCACGGTGCCTTGGAATACGGTGCCCAAGAACTTCACCATTTCAATCAGCATCGACCACACGTAGCCAAACGAGCGACCGCAAGCTTCAAAGAAGCCAAAATGAACGCGGGCGTAGTCGATTTGGATGCCGAGCATGTTGCGCCCGTCCGCCTGACTGTAAAAGTCATGCACGGTCACGGTGACGCGTTCGCCGTTTCGAAGTACCGTTACGGGGCTTTGCTCGCTGTTTGCGCCAACGATAAAATCGGTCGCCTGCGTGTAATACATGATCTCATGTCCATCCACGTTTACGAGGATATCGCCCGGCAAAAGCCCGGCTTCCTCCGCGGGAGAATTTTCAAAGCTGAATTCCTGAATCTGCGGCAGGTAATCCCCATACGCCACAAGCGCAACGATGGCGAAAATTATTGCGAAGATAAAGTTCATTACCGGCCCGGCTAGCACCACCAAAAAGCGTTTCCACACCTTTTGCGCGTTGAACGGAATTCCTGCTGCGGTACCGGCAGGCAAATCTTCATCCTCGCCGTAAAAGCGGCACATGCCGCCGATAGGGAGCGCGCGAAGCGCATAATCGATGCCTTTTCTCTTGACCTTAAAAACAACGGGCCCCATGCCCACCGCAAATTCCACAATGCCAAAGCCCAAAAGTCTGCCTACGCCGTAATGCCCGAGCTCGTGAACTACCACGAAAAAGCTCAGTACCACAAACGCCAGCAAAATGGATACAAACGTGCTCATCGAGCAAACCGCCTTTCTTGCTGAAAAATAACCGCACACGCCGTCTTAGAGCATACATGCGCCTCCGCAAAACCGCGCGGTTCAGCGGGCAGCAACCTCTGCCGCGATGCGGCGCGCCTGCGCGTCCGATTGCAAAACGTCGTCAAGCGAAACGATGTTCGCGCGCGGCATACGCGCCATAACGGCTTCCACAAGCGCGGAAATGCCCAAAAACGAAAGCTCTCCGCGCATGAAACGCGAAACCGCAACCTCGTTTGCGGCATTGTACGCTACGGGCAATACGTTTCCCTCTCTAAGCGCCTCGTATGCGAGAGGGATCGCGGGAAATACGTGCGTATCCGCAGCTTCAAAATGCAGCGCGCCGATTTCCTCGAGTCGAAGTGCCCCATAGCCTTCTGCCGCGCGCTTGGGATAGGCAAGCGCGTACAAAATGGCAAGGCGCATATCGGGCCTGCTCAACTGCGCGATGTTTGCGCCGTCTGAAAACTCCACCATCGAGTGAACAACCGATTCCGGATGTACAAGCACAGCGATTTTATCGCCCGGGATGTTGAAGAGATAGCTCGCCTCCATCACCTCAAGCCCCTTGTTAAAAAGGGTGGCGCTATCGACGGTGATCTTGGCGCCCATGTTCCATGTGGGGTGTTTGGACGCCTGCGCGGGCGTAACGCTTTCGAGTTGTTCTTTGGAACAGCCACGAAACGGCCCGCCGGAGGCGGTCAAAATAAGGCGCTTCACCTCGCGCTTTTTTCCCGCAAAGAGGCATTGAAACAGGGCGGACTGCTCGCTGTCCACAGGGAGAATGCGCCCCTTGCTGCGTTTTAGAACCTCGCTTAAGGGCTTGTGCGCGCACACCACGCTCTCCTTGTTGGCAAGCGCAACGTCCTTGTTGGCGTTGAGCGCCGCAAACAGCGGGCGCGTACCTGCAAAGCCCGAAATGCCGTTGACGACGATGTCCGTTTCATCGTACGCGGCGCAAATTTCCGCCGCGTCCTTGCCCCAAATGAGATTTATGCCTTGGGGCAAATGTGCCTTTACTTCCCTTGCGGCGGCTTCGTCCGTTACGCCTACAAGGGAGGGCGAAAATTCTTTGACCTGCTCCAAAATGCGCGCGGCGTTCTTGTTCGCGCACAGCGCCGCAAGCTGAAACTCAGGATGCGCGCGAAGCACGTCGAGCGTTTGCGTGCCGATGGAGCCGGTGCTGCCTAATACACTTACGCGTTTTACCATACCTGTATTCCGCAAATCAATGAAAAATAGACGTAGGCTATAGGCGCGCACATCAAAACGCTGTCGAGCCTGTCGAGCGTGCCACCATGCCCGGGAAAAATGCGCCCAAAATCTTTCACCTGCGCCCAGCGCTTGACCGACGAGGCGAAAAGATCGCCGATCTGACCGGTAGCGCCCATCAAAAACCCGAGAATGAGCATGTGGTGAAGCGGAAACGCGCCGTGAAACAGCAACTGCACATAGTATGAAAGAAGCCCGCCCACGACCCCGCCCACAAGCCCACCGATGCTCCCCGCAACGGTTTTGTTGGGGCTAAGGTGCGGGCAAAGCTTGCGCTTGCCGAAAAATGTGCCGAAAAAATACGCGAACGTGTCCCCGAGAAGCGGCCCCGCAAACATCAAAAACATCGCTGTGCGGCTAAACGCATAGTCGGGATTCGCCACATTTTCTATCAGTATAGCATAAAGCGCAAGCGGATACACGAAAACAGCAAGTGACAAAAGTGTGTCCTGCGTATTGCGGTTTTTGTTGAACACGCGCTCAGCAAATACTGCAAACACGCAAAGGAAAAACAGCGCAATCTCCGCGGACGCGCCAAGGAATGCGCGCGCGGCGTAAAAAAGCGCCGCAAACGCGTAGGCGCTCCAGAGAAACGGAGAGACGCCCTTCGCCCTATATACGCCGCCCATTTCATGCACGCTCAAAAGTGCGAACAGCGTAAACGCAACGCCCTGTACGATGCCCGAAAAATAGAGTACCGCCACAAACAAGGCGGCAAGAAACACCCCCACAACGATTCTCTTCCCCATAGTCCCCCTCACTTCACGGTTCCGTAGCGCCTGTCGCGGCGCTGGAATTCTTTCAGGGCTTCGATGTACTTTTTCTCGCTGAAATCCGGCCAGTAGGTATCCGTAAAATAAAGCTCCGCGTACGCAGCCTGCAAAAGCATAAAGTTGCTCAAACGCATTTCCCCACCCGTGCGGATCACAAGGTCCAGCTGAGGAAGCCCACTCGTATATAGGCAATCAAAAAGCAATGCCTCGTCGATCTCCTGCGGCAGAAGCTCACCCGAAACGGCCTTTTTTGAAAGAACCCTTGCCGCGCGCACAAGCTCTGCACGGCTGCCGTAATTGAGCGCAATGTTGAGCTTAAGCCCCTTGTTTTGGCGCGTTTTCTCGGTCGCCCGCGCCACGGCTTCCCGCACGGCATTAGGAAAGGCTTCGGTTTCGCCCAAAATGCGGATGCAAACGCCGTTCTCGTGCAATTCGTTGATCTCACGCACAAAATACTCCACCAAGAGGTCGAAAAGCGCCCCCACCTCTTCTCTGGGGCGCGACCAGTTTTCCGTGGAAAACGCGTAGAGCGAAAGCGCCTCAATGGAAAGATCGGACGAGAGGCGGATGGTGCTTTTGAGCTTGTCCATCGCCGCGCGGTGCCCCATGCTTCTGGGTAGCAGGCGCTGCTTTGCCCACCTGCCGTTGCCGTCCATAATGATGCCCACATGCTTCGGGAGCTCCGGGGTGAGCCCCATTGCACGAAGCTCCTCTTGTGTGTACTTTGCCATGCTCCTCCTCGGTTTGAACAAAGAGGACGACGGAAAAGCCCCCGTCATCCCCCATATGTATAGTCGGTTTTGAATATCGAATACACAAGCTCCACTTCGCCGCTTTCAAGTGTGCGCTGGCGCAACACCCGCGCCGAATTGCCTTCGACGCCTTTGCGGCTTCTTGTTTGCGTAAGCCTTAGCGTATACCCCTGTTCTCGAAGAAGGCGTGAAGCCTCCTCCAAATCCAGCCCCAAAACGGAAATCAAACTTCCATGATCTCCTTTTCCTTCTCGGCCATGATAACATCGATGTCCTTGATCATGTTATCGGTGAGCTTCTGCATTTGATCTTCGAGCTTTTTCTGATCGTCCTCGGTGATTTCGCTGTCCTTGCGCTGCTTTTTGACGACTTCCATGGCGTCGCGGCGGATGGAGCGGATGGCCACCTTGGATTCCTCACCCTTTTTGCGCACGGTCTTTACAAGATCCTTGCGGCGTTCCTCGGTGAGTTCCGGGAATACGAGGCGGATGATCTTCCCATCGTTTGAGGGGTTGATGCCGAGTTCGGATTTTTGAATCGCCTTTTCGATGGGGGAAAGCGCCGTGGGGTCGTAAGGAGCAATGACCAAAATCCTCGGTTCGGGCGAAGAGATATTTGCCATTTGAGGAATGGGCGTATGCGTGCCGTAATATTCGGCCGTAATGCGTTCGAGAAGCTGCGCGTTGGCGCGTCCTGCTCGAAGGCCGCTCAAATCGCGTTTGAACACGGCGATGGTTTTGTTCATTTTGTCCTTTGCTGTTTCGATGGCATCCATACAATCGCCTCCTGCTTGCAAGTGTGTTCTTCCATTTTAAACGATTTTCCCATATTATACAAGCCCGTCGCTTCTTTGAAAAACTTGGCGGGCACTTGCATTTTATATCCTACGCGCTTACTCGGCGAGCTTCGCGGGCTTCTCGCCCGTGGGGATCGCGCGCCACGAAACGACCTTGCAGCCGCGATCTTCGATCAACTTCTTGGTGCCCGGCTCGTCCTTTTGGGGGTCGTTGCCACCCGAGCAGAAGAAAAGCTCAACTTCCTTGCCGGAAGGCAGAAGGTTGACGATGGAATTGAACGCGGGCGCGGGGTACGCCGCCCATACCGGGCAGCCAACAACGATGCGGTCAAACGCGTTTAAATCGACACCGAGCGGTTTAATTTTTGACGCCTTCCGCTTCATTGCATGCGGGCAACCGGGGATAAATGAGCCAAACAGCCCGCGGTTTCTTTCTTCCCTGACGCGGTAAACGGGCGCGTCAAGCTCTTTTGCAAGGCGTTCTGCCTCCCTTTTGCTGGCGCCGCCGAGCGTGTAATACAGGATAACAGTTTTCATGGCATTCCCCTCCTATAAGCTTAATTGCAGATGAGCGTGCATCCACTGTTCGCTTCACTGCGCACCACGCGCAGAATGCTGCCCTTTTCCTTCATAGAGAAAACGAGGATGGGGATTTGCTGCTCCATGCATAAGGTAATGGCCGTCAAATCCGTCGCTCTGAGGTTTTGCTCCACCACCTGCTGATAGGTGAGACGCTCATAGCGCACGGCGGTTTTATCGATATTCGGATCGGCGGAATACACGCCGTCCACGTTCTTCGCGAGCAGCAACGCGTCCGCGCCGATCTCCGCCGCCTTGAGCGCAGCCGCCGTATCCGTAGACAAAAACGGAAGGCCGCTTCCCGCTGCGAAAATGAGCACCTTGCCATTGGCAAGCGCCTCTTTTGCGCCGCGCGCGGTATAGCTTTCGCAAAAACGCGGCACATCCACCGACGACATTACGACCGACGGCACGCCCATTTTTTCAAGAGAATCCTGCAAAGCGAGCGAGTTGATGATGGTGGCAAGCATACCCATGTGATCCGCGCGGTTGCGGTCCATTTCGCCGCCACTCCTGCCGCGCCAGATGTTGCCCGCGCCGATGGTTACGCCAACCTCCACGCCATCTTCCCTTAACAGCCTAAGTTGGTCGGCGATATCGGTGACCGCGTCAAAATCGAGAATCTCTCCCTTTCCAGAAAGGGCCTCACCCGAAAGTTTCAACGAAACGCGTTTGTAACGAATGTAGTCCATAAAAGTATCCCCCAGAATTCTCATGCAAATCCGTTTTTTGGTAACAAAAAAGGAACACCCAAAGGGTGTTCCTTTGAAGCCATTACTTACCGACCTGGCTCATAACTTCTTCAGCGAAGTTGTCCTGACGCTTTTCAAGGCCTTCGCCCATTTCATAGCGCACAAACCTGCGCACGCTGATCTTCTCACCGATTTTGGCGGAGGCGGCGTTCACAAGCTGCTGCACGGTCTGATCGGGGTCCTTCACGAAGGGCTGCTCAAGCAAGCACACTTCCTTGTAGAACTTCTCGATGCGGCCTTCCACCATCTTGTCGATGATGTTCATGGGCTTGGGCTTGGGCTCATTGAGCGCCTGCGCGCGGAGAATTTCCTTTTCCTTTTCGATCTCGGTCTGATCCACTTCGTCCTTGCTGACGTAGGTGGGCTTCGCGGCCGCGATCTGCATGGCGATGTCATGCACAAGGGTCTTGAACTGCTCGGTCTTGGCGACGAAGTCGGTTTCGCAGTTGACCTCTACGAGCACGCCGATTTTGCCGCCCAAATGGACGTACGCATCCACGATGCCCTCGGCGGCGATGCGGCCGGCCTTTTTGGCGTTGGCGGCAAGGCTCTTCTCACGCAGGTAATCCACGGCCTTTTCCATATCGCCGTTGGTTTCGGTGAGGGCCTTTTTGCAATCCATCATGCCCGCGCCGGTCATTTCACGCAGGGTCATTACATCTTTTGCGGTGAACATATGCTAAACCTCCCAAGGATTAAAAGTCGTCGCCCGATACGGCGGCTGCCTCATCGGCACCCGCTTCCATCTGCTCGCCCTGCCTGCCTTCAAGCACCGCGTCCGCAATTTTGGAGGCGATGAGCTTGACCGCACGGATGGCGTCGTCGTTGCCCGGAATGGGGTAATCGACCTCATCGGGGTCGCAGTTGGTGTCTACGATCGCCACAACGGGAATGCCAAGCGCGTGCGCTTCCATGATGGCGATGTGCTCCTTGCGCGGATCCACAACGAACATGGCGCCGGGAAGACGCTTCATTTCCTTGATGCCGCCAAGGTTCTTTTCAAGCTTTTCGGCCTCGGCCTTGAGCTTGATGACTTCCTTTTTGGGAAGCAGCGCAAAGTCGCCGTCAGCTTCCATCTTCTCGATCTTGCGAAGACGAGCAAGGCGGGACTGCATGGTTTTGAAGTTGGTGAGCATGCCGCCTAGCCAGCGCTGGTTAACAAAGTACATTTCGCAGCGGCGGGCTTCCTGTTCAATGGATTCCTGCGCCTGCTTCTTGGTACCTACAAACAGCACCGATTCGCCCTGCATCGCGAGATCGCGGATAAAGAAATAAGCTTCTTCCGCCTTCTTCACGGTCTTCTGCAGGTCGATGATGTAGATGCCGTTGCGCTCGGTGAAGATGTACTCCTTCATTTTGGGGTTCCAGCGGCGGGTCTGATGACCGAAGTGCACGCCGGCCTCAAGGAGCTGTTTCATGGAAATTACGGACATAGTGAGATTCCTCCTCGTTTTTATTTTCCTCCCCGCACATCAGCTCTTGCGCCAACCTTCTTTCATAAAAAGAAAGCACGAAGCGCAAAATCAGCGCGGGTGTGTATTTGCGGCATCCGTTTGCCGCACACATACCCGAGAGATTATAGCACAAGCACCTTTGTGTTTGCAAGAAAAAAACGCGGCTTATACCCGCGATTTTTGGCGTTTTTACGCGTCGCCGCCCTCGTCGTCCATTTCGTCGATCAGCGAAAGAAACTCGTCGAACACCTCGTTGAGAAGCACTTCGTTGTCGATGGAAACATAGGTATCCTCGCCGTCCACGTTTTCCACCTTCAAAAGCACGACCTCCGCCTCGGTTTCGCTGTCTTCCTCAGCATCCACAGGCTCGAGCGCCACATAACGCACACCCTCATACAAGAAGGTTAGCACGTGCAAAAAGCGCTCCTCGCTGCCGTTTTCATCGAGCAGCACAACTTCGTCGTTCAAATCGGATTTGGCCATTTGTTTTCCCTTCCCTTTGTTTCAAATCATCGCCATTTTAAAAGCGTTACATCAAAGCTTCGGGTTTGACGCAAGGTACCCTTGCAAAATCACGACCGCGGCAAGCTTGTCGACCACCTTTTTGCGCTTCTGCCACGACATTTCTGCCTCCAAAAGCACGCGCTCGGCGGAAACGGTGGTGAGCCGCTCGTCGTAAAACGCATGCTCGCCTTGCCACTTTTCAAGAACCGCTGCAGCAAAGTCCTTCACGCGCTCGGCTTGAAAGCCGTAGGTTCCGTCCATGTTGCGCGGCATGCCGAAAAGAAGCCGCACGGGTTTATATCCCTCCGCCAGCTTTATAATATACGCAACGTCTTTTTCGATGTCGCCCGTGCGCGAAAAGGTTTCAAGCCCTTGCGCGGTGATGCCGAGCGCGTCGCTCACCGCAATGCCGATGCGCTTTTCGCCCACGTCGAGCGCCAAAATACGTAGCATATGACCTCCGAAAAAGATACTTTCAGGCAAAATCGGGGCGCGCAAACGCGCGCCCCGCAAAAAATCAGCCGATCAGGCTTTATTCGCCGTCGGGCGAATTGTGCCTGGCATAAAAGCGCACAAGCTCCTCAAGAAGCTCGTCCCGCTCGAGCATACGAATGCGGTAACGGGCGTTGTTATGGCTTGTGATGTAGGTCGGGTCGCCGCTGATGAGGTAGCCGACGATTTGGTTTACCGGATCGTAACCCTTTTCCTTCATCGCGGAGTACACGCTCATGAGCACCTCGTTGGCGGTGCTTTTGTCCTTGGGGATAGAAAACTGCATGGTTTCGTTGGTATTATCCGGCATGGCGCTACTCCTTTCCGCGCGTCTTTTGGTATATTATACATGATTGCGCGCGCTTTTCATAGCGGAAACAAAAATTTAACAACCTTACGCCAAACGTTTCAAAAAAGCACAATGTACGGTGAGTCAGCACCGAAAAGCTTCCTTGATGAAAGCGCCTGTTTAAGTAAAAATGCCGCGTATGGCGGCATTTTCAACATAATAGACCGACGGGCGTTCAGTTGAGCACCCGCATCATCGCGCGCCGCGTAAATTTTGCCGCGCGGCGGGAGTCGCGCAACATCCTGCGCGAAACATCCGGATACATGGAAAGAATTGCGGCCGAAGCAAGCGTGATGCCCGCCGCCATGCCGATGACGATAGATACGGCTTTCATAAACAAAATCTCCTTTCAGACAGGCGTTTGTAGCTTAGTTTGTCCGAAAGAAGATATGTTATTGCTGTCATATGCTAGGCAAGTTTCCTTGCGTTTCCAGCTCGCTTACGCGTTTTTTTCGCCTTCTGCCTTACGCTTATGATAATCGTCGATGGCAGCCTTGATGGCCTCCTCGGCGAGCACGGAGCAGTGGATTTTTACGGGCGGCAGCCCTTCAAGCGCCTCCACCACGGCGGTATTGGTAAGCTTCAGTGCCTCGTCCACGCTTTTGCCCTTGATAAGCTCCGTCGCCATGGAGCTGGTTGCAACGGCCGCGCCGCAGCCAAACGTTTTGAAGCCCACATCCTCAATGATGCCGTCGTCGCTCACCTTGATGAACATCTGCATGATGTCGCCGCACTTGGCGTTGCCCACAAGACCTACGCCGTTTGCGTCCTTGAGTTCACCCACGTTGCGGGGATGCTCGAAATGGTCAAGAACTTTTTCGGTATACATAACGGTTCCTCCTTAATTTGCATGGTAGAGCGGGGACATCAGGCGCAGCCTTTCAACGACCTTCGGAAGCGTTTCAAGGACGTAGTCGATTTCCTCCTCGGTGGTTTCATCGCCCAAGGAAAGGCGCAGCGAGCCGTGCGCGATTTCGTGCGGCATGCCCATGGCAAGAAGCACATGGGAAGGGTCAAGTGAACCTGAAGTGCAGGCGCTTCCGCTCGATGCGGCGATTCCGTTAAGGTCGAGAAGCAGCAGTATGGACTCGCCCTCGATGTAGCGGATGCTGAAATTGACGTTGTTGGGCAGGCGTTCCTCGGGGTGGCCATTGAGCTTTACCTCGGGAATGCGCGCGGGTATGCCCGTCAGGAGCTTGTTGCGCAGGTATTTCATGCGCGCGGCGGTATTTTCCATGTTCGTTGTGGCAAGCTCGATGGCCTCACCGAGGCCCACGATGCCCGGCGTGTTCTCGGTGCCGGCGCGGCGGTTTTTCTCCTGCGCACCGCCAACGAGAAGCGCGGGAACTTTCACGCCCTTTCTCACATACAGCGCACCTACACCCTTTGGGCCATGGAATTTGTGCGCCGATATGGAAAGAAAGTCGATGTTCATCTTTTGCACATCCACAGGAACATGCGCTACAGCCTGCACCGCGTCAGTATGGAACAGCACGCCCTTTTCACGGCAGACCTTTCCAATTTCCTCGATGGGCATAATGGTACCGATCTCGTTGTTGGCAAACATCACGCTCACAAGAATGGTTTGCTCGGTAATGGCATCCGCCACCTGCTGTGCGGTAACGCGGCCATATTCATCCACCGGCAAATAGGTTACGCGTGCGGCACCGTTTTTTTCAAGCTGTTCGCAGGCGTAAAGCACCGCATGGTGCTCCACCGCCGTGGTAATGATATGGTTGCCTTTGTTTTTATAACGCTGCACGACGCCGAACAATACCGTATTGTCGCTTTCCGTGCCGCCGGCGGTAAAAACAATTTCCTCGGGCTTGGCGTTGATCGCCTTTGCGACCTGTTCTCTCGCACGGTCTACGCCTTTTTTCGCGTCGCGCCCGAAGGAATGAAGGCTTGATGGGTTTCCGTAGAACTCCGTCATATACGGCATCATCTTTTCAAGCACTTTAGGGGAAAGCGCAGTGGTCGCCGCGTTGTCAAGATAAACTCTCATTGTTTTCACACCGCCTCATTTGCATTTTATAATCGTCCGCCATATCCTTGAGCGTGGTTGAGGACAGAACATCGTTGATCTTCGATTGAAGCTTGAGCCAAAGCGGCCTTGCCGAACAGCTGCACGCGTTGCCGCAGCTAACCTTTTCAACGCCAACACAGCTTATGAGATCGGTAGAACCTTCGAGCGCCCTTAAAATTTCGCCCACCTGAATTTGCTCGGGCGCGCGTGAAAGCGTGTACCCGCCTGCCGCGCCGCGCGCGGACAAAACGAGACCCGCTTTTTTTAGCGAGGCGACAAGCTGTTCGAGGTACGCTTCGCTGATGCCCTGCTGCGCGGCCAAAGACGCCGTGCTAACATTGCCGTTTCCGTATTCCACCGCCAAGTCGACCATGGCCTTAATGCCGTAACGCCCGCGGGTAGAAAGCTTCACTTCAACGCACCTCCAATTCCTATCAAGCTGCTTGGATTTGATCCATTGCAACTTTACCACAGTCAACAGCGCATGTCAATAATTCCAAGTGACTTGCTAGGATATATTTTGTGAATCTTTTGCGTCGTTCATGCACAGCAAAATTTAAGCAAAAGAGAGCCCGCGGCTTTGCGCCACAGGCTCCTTCGGGAAAATCAAAATCGTTTAAAACGCTTCGCGCTATTTGAGCTTGATGTAAATAAGCTGAGAGCCGTTCTCGTTGGTGCGAACGCTCTTAATTTCAAAAAGCCCAAGCGATTTGATAAAGGGCGTAAGCTTGGGATAGCCGAAGTTTCGCACGTCAAAATCCGGGTAGCGCTTCACAAGAAGGCTGCCGATGGTACCGATGAACATCCAATCGTCCTCGTCGGAGTTTTCCGCAACGATAAGCTTGATGGCCTCCTTGATGGTTTCAAGGTCGGTCTGCGGCTCGGAAGCATCGGGCCTTTGGAAGTCGGAAGGGCCGCAGGGCTTGAATTCCTCCACCTTCGCGGCGGGCAGCACAGCCTGCGCCGCTTTTGGCTGGCTTTTTTGTTCCTTCGGCTTTTCCTGTTGCTTGCGTTCCTCCTGCTTTTTCACGCCCCCCGCCTTGCGCTCGGCGGCGGTGAGAATGTCGAGGTATTTGAACAGGTTGCACGCAGAAATAAAGGATTTCGGGGTTTTCTTTTCCCCCATACCCACAACCATCATGCCGGATTCGCGAAGCCTTGCGGCGAGGCGCGTAAAGTCGCTGTCGGACGATACGATGCAGAACCCGTCCACTTGACCGGAATAGAGTATGTCCATCGCGTCGATGATCATCGCCGAGTCGGTGGAGTTTTTGCCGGTGGTGTAGTTGTACTGCTGAATGGGCAAAATGGAGTTGTCCAAAAGCACGTTTTTCCACGACACGAGTGTAGGCTTTGTCCAATCCCCATAAATGCGCTTATAGGTGGCAATGCCATCCTTCGAGATTTCGTCGAGAATCACCTTAATGTATTTATCGGACACGTTATCCGCATCCACAAGCACCGCGAATTTCTTTTCGCTTGCCATAATACCCCCCTTTGGCGGCCGTGCCGCAAACATTTACTGAATTTAAGTATAACATATTTCTATCACTTGCAAACCCCCGCGCTCAGGAACGCTTTTCAACGAGCGCACGCACGTCCTCAAAAAGCTCGAGCCCGATCTCGAGCGACGGCGCTTCCCATTCCGCACGCGTCGGCGAACCGTGGCAAGCCGATGCGCGTTGCTTAAACTATAGCTCCCCCATTTTTCTCAAAAGCATTGCCCGTGCCGTTTCCAGCGAATCCACACCGGTTCTGTTTTTGATGGGCGCGAATTCCTCTTCGCGGTTGATTTCATACGGCAAGCATGTTTCCATGTACTCGATCATGTCGAGGATCAGCGTTTCAAATTTGTAGGCGTTCGGTTGATCGGGTTTTACAAAAGCACCGTGCTCGTCCATATACGGAACCTTCTTTTGGGCCACATGAACGGGGAGTGGCATGTGAAGCGTAGCTTCCAGCCGTGCAACGGAGAAAAGATAGTTCAGCGTTACGCCGTAATCATAAATGGGCTTCCCTTCGTCATCAACAGCTGTTTTCATTTCCTCGGAGAGCTCGTAATATTCAACAACGGAGGGTTTTCCGTTACGCAGACATATCGCGCCCACCTTTTCGTCGGGCGAGCACTTTTTCACCACCTTCGCCCCGCATGCGTAGCCGGACGCAATGGTAGCCCCGATAAAAACAGGATCGTAAGTTTTTTGAAGTACGTTATCTACGGAAACGACGTTCAGCCATTTCATTTTACCGTCTCTTACAAATTGCGCGCTGTCCGAAGCCATCAGGGATTCGTACCACCCACCGTTTCCCGAAGGTGCCATGCATGGCTGCCACGGGCTTTTCATGAGGATTTTCCCCTTTTTATCAACTGCGGGGTTCATGTCCTGCGGGTAAAAATGCAAGTACCGCGCATTGAAGCCAAAATTGTTATACAGGGAAAAGAACCGCACCACTTCATCATGGCTGCTCTCATTGGTCATGATGAACAAGTGGAGCAATGCGCCGCACTCCTCCATCCTTTTTCTGGCGTTTTCCGCATGGATTTGAAAAATGGGTATGTTCCTTTTTATGCCTATGTCAAACATACCCTTGGGTTTGTCAGAACCAAGCCGCGTTCCTTGTCCGCCCGCGAGAATCACCGCGCCGACTTCGCCGTTTTGGAGTGAATTCAGGCCAAGCTCGTAAAAGTGTGTTTTTCTACGCTCGATTTCCCGCAGCGATAAAACCTTCATCGGGGCTATCAAATCGACTGCGTTTTTCTTCCCGACTGCAAAAAACGCCTTTTGCAGCTTTGCGAAGTCAATACGGCGAATCGTATTGAGCATCTCGGCCTTTTGGTTTTCGTTAAGCGCTTCAAAATACCGAAGCAAATGCGCTTGGCCGTGCTTCTCCAAAAGCTCCCTTGCCGTTTCTTCCATAGGCGATGCCCCTTGCTTTCAACTCTTTACACAAGAACCGGCGGTTAGTCAGCCGCCGGTTCTTGATTTTGAAATGCTATTTGCTTTTACTCGTACAGCGGGAATTTTTTGGTCATCTCGATGACCTGCTCCTTCACCGCAGGCACGGCTTGTTCGCCGCGCTCGATGATATCATTCAAAAGGCCACCGATCGTCTGCATTTCCGCTTCCTTCAGGCCGCGCGTTGTGACCGCGGGCGTGCCGATGCGGATGCCGCTCGTAACAAAGGGGCTTCTGGTTTCAAAGGGGATGGTGTTTTTGTTGACGGTGATGTTCGCCTGATCGAGCATGGCCTCCACTTCCTTGCCGGTGCGGCCGGAGGCGGTAAGATCAACAAGCATGAGGTGGTTGTCGGTGCCGCCCGAAACGAGGCGCACGCCGCTTTGCACAAGCGACTTCGAAAGCGCCTGCGCATTTTGAACAACCTGATGCTGGTAGGCTTTGAATTCAGGCCGCATGGCCTCATCAAAACATATGGCCTTAGCGGCGATGATGTGCATGAGCGGGCCGCCCTGCGTGCCGGGGAAAATGCCCTTGTCGATCGCCTTAGCAAGCTCCTCGCGGCACAGGATAAGGCCGCCGCGCGGGCCGCGCAGGGTTTTGTGTGTGGTGGAGGTAACAACGTCCGCATACGGCACGGGGTTCATGTGCTCGCCTGCTGCGACGAGGCCCGCGATGTGCGCCATGTCTACCATCAGGTACGCGCCCACCTCTTTGGCGATTTCCGACATGCGCCGAAAATCGATGGCGCGGGGATAGGCGCTTGCGCCGGCGACGATCATTTTCGGCTTGTTTTCAAGTGCGAGCTCGCGCAGCTTATCATAATCGATCTGCTCGTCCTTCTCGCTCACGCCATAAGGGATAATTTTAAAATACTTGCCGGACATGTTCACGGGGCTTCCGTGGGTGAGATGCCCGCCATGGGAAAGGTTCATACCAAGAACGGTATCGCCGTACTCAAGGAGCGAAAAATACACAGCGAGGTTGGCCTGCGCGCCCGAATGGGGCTGTACATTGGCATGCTCCGCACCGAACAGGCGCTTTGCGCGCTCGCGGGCGAGGTCTTCCACGACGTCTACACACTCGCAGCCGCCGTAGTAACGTTTGCCGGGATAGCCTTCGGCATATTTGTTGGTAAGATGGCTCCCCATGGCGGCCATGACTGCCTCCGACACGAAGTTTTCGGAAGCGATAAGCTCCAGATGGTCGCGCTGGCGGGAAAGCTCCTTTTCCATGGCAGAAGCAACTTCCGGATCAACTTTGCGGATAAGATCGAACTGAATCATGAGAACCTCCATGAGTAGAATTGCGTTGTTTCAGCTTCATTATACGAAAAGGCGCGCCGGTTTTCAACCGCCGCGCCTTGTAAGCCTGTGATATATTCTTTTAGAGGTTATCGTTGAGGAATTCTGCGATAAGGTGCTTGGGGCGTGCGCCCACGAAGCGATCCGCCTCCTGCCCAGCTTTGAACAGGAACACTGCGGGGATGCTCTTCACGCCGTAGCGTGCGGCAACTTCGCCGTCTTCATCCACGTTTACCTTGCAGATTTTCACCTTGCCGTCGTACTCTTGGGCAAGCTCCTCAAGGGCGGGGCCGATCATGCGGCAGGGGCCGCACCAAGGCGCCCAGAAATCAACCAGCACCGGAAGTTCGCTTTTCATAACCTCTGCGTCAAAGTTTGCGGTCGTCAAGTGTACCACTTCTGCCATGGGTATTCCCTCCGTTTCAAAATGTAATATCATGCGGCTCAAACCGCAAAGCGTTTTACTCTTCAGTGGAAATATGGAGTTCCTTGAGCTGTTTATCGTCCACAACGTCGGGCGCGTCGGTCATCAAACAGGCGGCAGTTTGCACCTTGGGGAAGGCGATTACGTCGCGGATGTTCGAGGTGCCGGTGATGAGCATCACAAGCCTATCTAAGCCAAACGCCATGCCGCCGTGCGGAGGCGTGCCGTACTTGAAGGCTTCCATCAAGAACCCGAAGCGCGACCACGCCTGCTCCTTGGTGAAGCCGAGCGTGCGGAACATTTTTTCCTGAAGCTCCGAAGAATGGATGCGGATGGAACCGCCGCCGACCTCGTTGCCGTTCAACACCATATCGTAAGCCTTGGCGCGCACCTTGCCGGGGTCTGTGTCCATCAGATCAAGGTCTTCGTCCTTGGGGCTTGTAAACGGGTGGTGCATGGCGACGTAACGGTTTTCCTCTTCATCGTACTCGAGAAGCGGGAAATCCACAACCCACAAAAGGTTGAACTTTTTATCGTCCATAAGTCCAAGCCGCCTGCCGACCTCAAGGCGCAGCGCGCCCAAAGCCGTGCAGGTAACGAGGTCTTTCGCGTCCGCGATGAAGAACACGATGTCGCCCGTTTTGGCGTTCACGCGCTCGACGAGGGTTTTCATCTGCTCCGGAGTGAAGAACTTCGCAAACGAGCACTGCATGCCGTCGGGCTTCATGCTCATCCATGCAAGACCCTTGGCGCGGTAGATTTTTACGTATTCTACAAGCTCATCGATCTGTTTGCGGGAGAACTTGTCCACGCCGCCTTCCACGTTGATGCAGCGCACGCTGCCGCCGTTTTCTACGGCATCCTTGAACGCGGCGAAGGAGCCTTCCTTCACGATGTCGCTCACGTTGATGAACTTCAAACCAAATCGGGTATCCGGCTTGTCAGAGCCATAGGTTTCCATGGCTTCCGCATAGGTCATGCGCTGCAAAGGCAACTGCACATCCACATCTAGGGTTTTCTTCAAAAGCGTTTGGATGAAGCCCTCGTTCATGGCGAGCACGTCATCCAAATCCACAAACGACATTTCAAGGTCGATCTGCGTGAATTCAGGCTGGCGGTCGGCACGAAGGTCCTCGTCGCGGAAGCAGCGGGCGATTTGCATGTAGCGGTCGAAGCCCGAAAGCATCAAAAGCTGCTTGTACTGCTGCGGGCTTTGCGGCAGCGCGTAGAATTTGCCCGGATGCACGCGGCTTGGCACAAGGTAGTCGCGCGCGCCCTCGGGTGTGCTTTTGCAAAGAATTGGGGTTTCGATCTCCAAAAAGCCGTTTTTGGAATAGTATTCGCGGATGACCTGCATCATCTCGTGGCGCTTCATGATGATTTTTTGCATCGACGGACGGCGCAGATCGAGGTAGCGGTACTTAAGGCGAACCTGCTCCTGCGTGTTGAGGTTGTCTTCGATGTAGATGGGCGGCGTTTGCGCCTTGGAGAGGATTTTCAAATCCGTGGCGTGCAGTTCGTATTCGCCCGTCGCCATGTCCTTGTTGACCATTTCGGGCGCGCGGCGCGCCAAAACGCCCTTTACGGCAATTACGTATTCGCTACGAATGGATTCCCCAAGTTCAAACACGTTTTTCGGGGTGAAGCTTTCGTTGAACACCACCTGCATCACACCCGTGCGGTCGCGAAGGCCGATGAAGATGAGCGACCCCAAATTGCGCCATGTACCGCTCCAACCCATCAAGAGCACTTCTTTTCCAACATCCTCGGCCTTAACGTCAGCACAATAGCTTGTACGCTTCCAGCCCTGCAACAGTTCCGCCATAGTAAAACTCCTCTGTTTTCTAAATTAAGGTAAACGGTTGGTCATTCCGTCCTACGGTATATCAAATTTGTGTACGCAGCTATTTGAGCAATTCCGTAAGCGCACGCTCGACGGTGCCAAGTGCCGCCTCGGTTTCCGTTCCCGTATCCATGCGTTTCAGCTTTACAACGCCCTTTGAAAGCTCGTCTTCCCCGAGGATGGCAACGACTCTTGCCCCAAGCTTATCGGCATACTTGAACTGCGCCTTGAAGCTTCTCCCCACATGGTCGAACTCGGCTTTTACACCCGCGCCACGCAGGCGTTTTACAAGCCGGAAGCCCTCCGTGCGGGCGGCTTCGCCAAGCGCCGCAACGTATACGATGGGCGGCTCTTCCTTGGGCATTTGGGCCCCCTGAAGCTCGGCCACGAGCAAAAGCCGTTCCATGCCCATGCCAAAGCCCATGCCGCTCATTTTCGGCCCGCCAAGCTCCGCCATCAGCCCATCGTAGCGGCCTCCCCCGCATACGGTGCCGGTGTAGCCATTGCCGTCGGCGATGATCTCAAACACGGTTTTCGTGTAATAATCCAGGCCCCGCACGATGAACGGATCGACCTCATAGGCGATTTCCGCCGCATCAAGGCAGCTTTTCAACTCCGCAAAGTGGCTGTTGCAATCGTCACACAGGCAGTCGAGGATACTCGGCGCACCCGCGGCGATTTTCTTGCAGCGCTCTTCCTTGCAGTCGAGAATGCGAAGGGGGTTCTTTTCAAAGCGCGTTTTGCAGGTATCGCAAAGCGCGTCGTAACTTTGGCGGAAATAGTCCTTGAGCTTTTCGTTGTACGCCGGGCGGCATACGGGGCAGCCGATGCTGTTGATGTTGAGGGAAAGCCCCTTAAGGCCCGCGCGGGAAAGCATGTCGAGCGCTAAGGAAATACACTCCGCATCCGCGCTTGCGCGGGGCGCGCCGTAAACCTCAACTCCAAACTGATGGTGCTCCCTGAACCTACCCGCCTGCGGTTTGTCGTAGCGAAAAACGGGGCAGTAAAGGTAATAAAGTTTTGTGGGTTGCGCCTCGTTGTAAAGGCCGCTTTCAAGAAACATGCGCGCCGCGCCCGCCGTACCCTCGGGCTTGAGGGTCACGGAGCGGCCTCCCTTATCGAGGAAGGTGTACATTTCCTTTTGCACGATGTCCGTGGTGTCGCCCACGCCGCGCAAAAAAAGCTCCGTATGCTCAAACACGGGCGTACGCACCTCGCGGAAGCCGTAAACCTCGCAAAGCTCGCGTGCGATGGCCTCAATGTGCTGCCACGCCTTGCTCTCGCCGGGAAGAACGTCTTTCGTGCCCTTTGGCGCCTGATAGGATGCCATAAACTACCTCTTTCTGCTTTGGACGATGATAAAGAAAAAGGCTTCGCGTCCTCCTAGGGACGGGAAACCCGCGGTGCCACCCTGCTTGAGCCTCAAAAGAAGGCTCCACTTAAGCCGCTAACGCCGGCATGCGCCACACCTTTTAACCCTTCGGTGCGGAGGCTCACGGTTGTCATGTTCGCGCGCTTTCCTGCTGCCGCGGCTCTCAGCTTTGCCTACGGCTCTCTTTTGCATCCGCGCGGTACTTTTTCCGCTCAACGCCTGTTTGTTTCACCAAATTATACACGCCCGAAACGGGGGTTGTCAATGCGAAGGGAGTGTGTTAAGACGCATTGCAAACGGCATAGTATTACGCTTTTTTCCGGAACACATCCACAACGTGATGGCTGATCCCTACCATATCCGCGCGTTCGCAGACAGCAAAATGGTAGCGAAGATACAGCGCGAACTCCTCGTCGCTCATCGCGTCGATCGTGCCGCGCATGTAATTTGTGAGAAGGTCGGTGGCGACATAGTGGAGCCGCTCCACCGAAAAGCTGCGCATCAGGCGGTCGATGTCCTCCTTGCGGACAAGCTCGAAAATATCCTCCGGGGTGGAGAATGTGTCAAACGTAACGGGGTCGATCTTCCCGCGCGCAAGGTACTCGCCCACATCGAACTTCCTTTGGAAAAAGCCGCTTGAAAAAAGGCTTGCGTCGCCGATGCAGTAGGACGCGAACACCACGCCGCCGGGCTTTGTTACCCGAAGCGCCTCTGAAATAGCCTTATGCTTGTCCTCCTCGGTATAAAGGTGGTACATCGGCCCAAGGAGCAGTGTCACATCGTAAGCATTCTCCGCAAACGCCGAAAGGTCGAGCGCATTGCCCTGCGTAACGCGTATTTGCTGCCGCGGTTTCAGGTGCTGTTTGAACACTTCGATGTTGCTTGAAAAAAGCTCCACCGCCTCCACCCGATACCCCCTATCGGCGATGGCGCGGCTGTAGCGCCCCGTTCCCGCGCCGATCTCGATCACGCGCGCATTCGGCGCCAAATATTTTTCAACAAAGCGCATCGTGGTTAAAAATTCGACCTGTCCATGCTTTTCCTGAAGACGGCCTTCCTAATCGTAGCCTCCATAATAGGCCGCAAGCGGGTTTGGTTGCTTGTCGGAGCGAAGAAGAATGTACTTTTTGTCTTCAAATGTACGCGCAAGCTGTTTTGCATAAAACTCGCTTTCCTGCACAAACACAAAGCCGCATTTTTCTATGACGCGCCGCGAGCGGTCGTTCTCGGAAAAATGCCCGCAGGTAAACGCCTCGATGCCCAAGGTATGAAAACCGTAATCGATCGCCGCGCGCACGGCCTCCGTCATAAGTCCGCTTCCCCAATACTCTTTGGCGAGCACATAGCCAATTTCTTTGAGCTTTAAGCTTTGATACCGTTCGTCCTCATTTGCCCACGAGCGGTGAAGCCCAAGCGAGCCGATCACTTTTTGATCGGCCTTGTGGTAAAGAGCGAACACCTCTTTTTCTTCAAGAAACGATTTTAAGACGCGTGCGGAAGTTTCAACAGAGGTATGATGCGGCCAGCCCGCCGCCTCGCCAACGCCCGGAACCGAGGCGTACGCATAAAAATCCTCAAGATCGGACTCGACAAACGCCCGAAGAACAAGGCGCTCGGTTTCGATGACGATGTTTGATACATCTACTGGAACGTCCACAGCTGCCTCCAAAAAGTTGAATGTGAAGCCGAACCACGCGGCGCGAGCGGCTAAGAGCGGAACAGCCTTTCTTTATCATGGTTGAGTGCATCAAGCTTGTTGATGTAAGTGGAAATATCCTTGGGTGCAGGGATGCGCTCCACGCGCTGCTCGCCGGCAAACACACGCTTGGTCATAGCGTTTGCGCCGTGGGCGAGAATGCTCCCCGTTTCCTCCATCATATCCACGTTGTAAACGCATTCCGTACCAATCTTTGCGTAGCCAACGTTTTCAAGGTTGCCGCGCATGTACTTTTGGCGGTACATATAATAAGGCCTCATAGAAAGCCCCTGTGCGCACAAGCGCCCAGCGTCCACCATGCGGTCTGCTTCCTCCGCGCCTACAAGCGGGTAATCGGCAAGCCTGTCCTTCAAAAGCGACGAGCGTTTTATGGCAAGCGTGTGCACCGTAAGATTCTCCGGGGAGTGAGCGGCTACGGCATCGAGCGTTTTTTGAAAATCAAAAAGGCTTTCGCCGGGCAAACCGGCGATTACATCCATGTTGATGGAGGAAAAGCCCGCGTCGCGCGCCATATGAAACGCCGTTTCCACCTCTTTGGCGCTGTGGCTGCGGCCGATGAGCGCAAGGGTTTTGTCGTTCATGGACTGCGGGTTTACGGAGATGCGCGTAACGCCGAGGCGTTTAAAAACGTTGAGCTTTTCGCGATCGAGGGTATCGGGCCTTCCTGCCTCCACGGTAAGCTCCCTGCCGAAGCCGCCGTAGGCCTCAAGCGCGAAGGACAGTAGGTTTTCAATCTCTCCCGCCGTTAAAACCGTGGGCGTTCCGCCGCCAATGTACATGCTTCGCACGGTGCGGCCTGCATCCCTAAGGAGCCGCGCGCCAAAGCGTATATCTTCTTTCAGCGCGTCGAGATAAGCCGCCATATCGGTTTTGTGGGTTCTTATTTGCGAGGCAAACGAGCAATAAAGGCAGCGCGTTTTGCAAAACGGTATGCCGATGTAAATGCCCGTTTCCTTTTCATTTGCCATTTGCGGCATCTCATCCTGCACGAAAAGAATTTCCTCTGCAAGCGCGAGCTTTTGCGCGCTCACATCGAATTCATAGAGCATCATGCGCCGCGCGGCATCGTTCGTCGTGCCTTCCCTAAGCTCACGCAGAAGCCTTGTGGGGCGTATGCCAGTAAGCGAGCCCCACGGCAGAAACGTTTCTGAGAAGAGCTTTCGCATGGCACGAAACACTGCAATTTTCACTGCACGCTTTTGGTAACGCTTTTGTTCAAGCGGCGTTTCACCATAGGTTTGGCTTTGGTAACGGTACTTTCCCTCGCTTAAAACGCCTTCTTCCATGCGCCTGCAAGTGGCATCCGCCGTCCACATTTCGTTTCCGCCGTTTAAAAGTGCGGATACAAAAACGTCGCCGTCAAGCATCGGCTCCCTTCCGGGCAGAAGCTTTTCGGCGTCGAGAAAAAGGCGGAGCACCTCCGCGATGTCGTTTTCGTACTGCGGACAGTTTGTAAAAAGGCTTACCATATTTCAGGATCAAAGCGCTTCATATACGGGTTATGGAGCCGCTCGGTTTCAAGCGTAGTGGAGCCCGCGTGGCCGGGATACACGGTATAATCCCCCGGGAGCGGGAAGAGCTTATAGGAAATGGAATGGAAAAGCGCCTTCGGGTCGCCGCCCGGAAGGTCACTTCGCCCGACGCTCAGCTTAAAAAGCGTGTCGCCCGCAAACAAAACGCGCTCGCTTTCAACAACATAACACATGCCCCCAAGCGTATGCCCGGGCGTGGCAATCGCCTTGATTGTAAAGCCGGCGGCCTCAAAAACGTCGCCGTCGTTGAGCGCCCTGTCGGCGCGGCAGGCGCGCACAGGATAGCGCGACATGGTGGAAAGGTTCTCCGTATCGTCATAAAGCGCAGCGGCATCGGGCGCGCCGATGAACACCTTCGCACCGGTTTCTTCCTGAAGCTGCGCCACGCCCAAAACGTGGTCAAAATGTCCATGGGTAAGAAGAATGTGGGTGAGCGTTAACCCTTGCGCCTTCAAATAAGCCGTCGCCTTTTTCGCGTCTGCCGGATCGACGATGAAGCATTCACCGCCCGGTGCGTTGTAGGCGACGTAAGTGTTGGTCTGAATGGGGCCGGAAGGGATGGTTTCAATGTGCATCAAAACAACCTCTTGCTTTCGAGTAGAATGGTAACGGGGCCGTCGTTGACAAGTGCAACGTCCATATGCGCGCCGAACTCGCCGGTCGCCACGGGAACGCTTTCACGAAGCTTACAAATCGCCGCCTCGTAAAGCGGAATGGCCTTTTCCGGCCGCGCAGCGCGGATGAAGCTCGGACGCTTGCCATGGCGCGCGTCGCCCAAAAGGGTAAACTGCGAAACGAGAAGAATCGACCCCTGTACATCCGACACCGACAGGTTCATTTTTCCCTCCGCATCCTCAAAGATACGAAGGCCTGTAAGCTTTTCGCAGATGTAGAGCATGTCCTTTTCGTTATCGTCTTCCTCAATGCCCAAGAGCACCAAAAAGCCCTTTTCAATTTGCCCCGCAACGCGCCCCTCCACGGTGACGGACGCGCTGGAAACCCTTTGTACGACCGCTCTCATTGTAAAGCAAACCTCATCGCTTCGAATCGCCGTGTTTTCACACGTTCAGGCGGAACACCTCGGTGACAGAGCGAATCTTTCGCATGTTTTTGATGATGGAAGCAAGCTGATCGGCGTTTGTCACGTCGAAAGAAAGCTGCACAGTGACGATGTTGTTCTTATCGGTCTTTGCGGTCATGGCGCGGATGCTGATGTTCAGGTTCACAAGAAGCTGCGAAACATCCATCAAAACGCCCGGCCGCTCGTTTGCGATAAGCTGAATGGTCGCCATGTAGGAAGACTTCGTGTCCTGCGCCCATTCCACGTCGATGATGCGCCCTTCGTCGAGCAAAAGCTCCCCGACGTTGGTACAATCCGCCCGGTGGATAGAAACACCTCTGCCGCGCGTAACGTAGCCGATGATTTTATCCCCTGGGAGAGGGCTGCAGCAATGTGCAAAGCGAACCACCATGTTCGGCTCGCCCTTCACCACAATGCCGCGCGAATGGCTGGCGCGGTCGGACTTTTGCTCGTCCTTGTGCTCAAGCCTTTCAAGAAGCGCAGCGCGGCGCTCCTCCTTTTTGTGCTGCTCCACAAGCTTTTGGAGCACCTGGCCGGTTGTGATGCCGCCGTAGCCGATGGCGGCGTACACATCGTCGGTATCGTCCATATTGAAGCGCTTAAGGATGTCTCCAAAATACTCGTTTTTGGTGACATCAGAAAGCTGAATACCCTGGCGTTTCGCGGCTTCTGTTAGCATTTCCCTGCCGCGCTGAATGTTTTCTTCTCGGTTAGCTTTTTTGAACCACTGGCGTATTTTCGCCTTGGCCTGCTGGGTTTTTACGATTTTAAGCCAGTCGCGGCTGGGAGAAGCATTTGGTGCGGTGACGATTTCCACCACATCGTTGTTTTTCAGCTTATAGTCAAGCCGCACGATAGCACCGTTGACCTTGGCGTGCTGCGCACGGTTGCCGACGTTGGTATGGATGCGGTAGGCAAAGTCGAGCGGGGTGGAGCCCGTAACAAGGTCCACAATCTCGCCGCGCGGCGTAAGCACGTACACATAATCGCCAAAGAAATCCTTGCGGAGGGTTTCGGCGAACTCGCGCGTGCTGTCGGCGTAGTTTTCAAGGTCGAGTGCCTCGCGGAGCCACGCAAGCTTGCTGTCGAGCTCGCTTTGGTTGGCGCGGCCTTCTTTGTACATCCAGTGCGCCGCGATACCGAACTCCGCCGTACGGTGCATTTCGGTGGTGCGGATTTGCACCTCGAAGGGCATGCCCCCGTCGCTGAAAAGCGTTGTGTGCAGCGAACGGTACATGTTCGTTTTGGGCATGGCGATGTAATCTTTGAACCTACCGGGCACCGGCTTCCACAGCGAGTGAATAACGCCCAAAGCCGCGTAGCAGTCGCTCACGGTGTTGACGATCACGCGAACGGCGATGAGGTCGTAAATTTCGTCGAGCTGCTTGTTTTGGCGGATCAGCTTTTTGTAGATGCTGTAAAGGTGCTTCGGGCGCCCGGAAATCTGCGCCTGAATGCCCGCTTCCTTCAAGTGCCCGGAAATGGCTTCGATGGCGGTGTTGAGCGTTTGCATGCGCTCACGCTGGTGTGGCTCAATGGCCGCCTTGAGCTTTTCGTATTCCTCCGGCCAGATGTATTGGAAAGAGAGGTCCTCAAGCTCGCACTTCATCGCGCCCATACCGAAGCGGTGCGCGAGGCTTGCATAAACCTCGAGTGTTTCCTTTGCCTTTCTCTGGCGCTTTTCGGTGCAGCAGTAGCCGAGCGTGCGCATGTTGTGCAATCGGTCGGTGAGTTTGATGATCACCACGCGCACGTCGTTTGCGATGGCGAGCATCATCTTCCGGAGGTTCTCTGCCTGCTGATCTTCCTTGGTGGTGATGTTGCGGTTGCCCGTTTTTGTAAGCTTGGTAACGCCATCCACCATGCCGCCGATGTCCGCACCGAACATAGCGGTAACGCCTTCTACCGTAACGCCTTCGCCGTCCTCCACCACATCGTGAAGAAGCCCCGCAATTACGGTATGGCTGTCCATCCCCATTTCAAGAAGCATGAGCGCAACGGCCTCAGGATGTACGTAGTAAGGCTCGCCGGATTCCCTCAGCTGCTTTGCGTGAACTTTGCCCGTAAAATCAACAGCTTTTTGCAAAAGCTCCATTTCGGGCTGCGTAAACTTGCCTTTGCAGGCTTCGATGAGCTGATCCATGCGCTCACCTCCTTTCAACGCGCTTCGCGCTTTCGCAAACATGGCTACGCCATATTTGCGAGGTTTCCACGATTTGCCTGAAACGCTCTGCGTTTCGGGCGGCAAACCGTGCAAGGTGTGTTTTCTGACGCGCATGTCGTCAGAAAACACGGATTGATGGTTTGGGTGCCGCAGCTTTCAAGGTTGCGACAATGTGTGGGCCGCTATCCGGCCTTTCAGCAATCTATAATAGATACCCCACAATAAGAAACGGCGCGGTGGCACCATGCTTCGATCCGCGCCGCAAAATTCGGTTGTTTAAAACATCACCACGGTATCGATGTTGTAGCCTTGAAGCACTTCGCGGCCGTTGAGCTCGCTAAGCTCTATGGCGAAGCGTGCCGCAACAACCTCGCCGCCCGCCTGCTCCACAAGGCGGATGGTCGCAAGCGCCGTGCCGCCGGTCGCCAAAAGATCGTCCACAAACACGACCTTCTGACCGGGGAGAATGGCATCCGCGTGAATTTCGAGCACGTCGGAGCCATACTCGAGGCCGTACTCGTAGCGGTTGGTTTTACAAGGGAGTTTGCCGGGCTTCCTCGCAAGCACAAAGCCCGCGCGAAGCGCGTACGCGAGCGCGGAGCCAATCACGAAACCGCGGGCCTCGGGGCCGACCACAAGGTCCACCTGAAGGCCATCAAGGCTCTTTACGATCCGCTCGATGAGCTCATGATAAGCGTCCGCGTCTTTGAGTAAGGTCGTAATGTCGCGGAACAAAATCCCCTTCTGCGGAAAATCGGGTATATTTCGGATGGTATCCTTAAGCTCCTTAAGCTCCATGCTGCATTTCCTCCTTTAATTTGAGGGCATATGTTTCGTGGTTTTGTAAAAGGGCTTCTACGGCCCGAAACGTTTCGCTCTCCGAAAGCTCGCGCCGCGCGGCGGCGGGTTCGAACACGAGGTTTCCTTTTTTGTTTTCGGTAACGAACGCGAGCTCGCACATCACGTTAAGCGCAAGCGCACAGCGGCACCGAAGCGCGCCGGTGGCGGCACAAAGATGGTCGAGCGCGGCGGCGCGGTTGTAAAACGTGCGGTCGGCAGCCTTGAGCGCTCGGAAGTTGTCCGCAACAAAATCGCGGTCAAACATCAACGCGTTTAAGAGGCTTTGCGCATCGAGCGCATCGGGCGGCGAAACATAAAGCTTCGCGTCTGGCGCAAGCTCGTTGAGCCGCGAAAGCACGCCCCCGCTCATCGCGTTGTCGTACACCACGATGTTTTGGAAGCGTGAAAGGTCGAGCTCGTCAAGCACGGGGGCAAGCAAAAGCGTATGGTAGGCGCAGGCGCTTTTTTCATTGCTGTGAAAGCGCGTGTCAAACGCTTGCAGCAAATTGCGCTCGCATGCAAGCCGCAAAAAGCGCGCCGCACCGCGCTGAGTAAAGCACAGCACCGCGACCCCCGCAAAGGAGCGTTCCGTCAGGGAAGCGGCCGTCTCAAACGCGTCCGAAACGACGGTTGCCCGAAAGCCGCACATATTATTATACAAAACATTGCGCGAGAATGCATCTATAAATTTCTCGCCGCGCGCGGCGGCATAGCGTTCTACCTCCGCTACAGGAGAGGGTCGCATTTCAGAAACGTAAAGCTTTACAGCCCGTTCGCCCCAAAAATCGTCGATTCTTGGAGTAAAAAGAAGATCGACTCTGTCAGCATCAAGCGCCATAGAGAGCCTGTCCCCCATGCCGAACGCCACCCCATTCAAAAACACCCCTTCGTTTTCTAGGCTCGCGCTCAAATGCGTTCCCTCCGAGCCGATGCGCTTCGGGTTAACGACACGTACGCTGTCCGTACGGATAAGGGGCTCAGGGTTTCCTTCGCCAAACGGCTCAAGCCTTTCGATTTCCTCGGCAAGCACCATGTTCACCTTGGAAAACGGCAGCTCAAGTTCGTAACTTTTCCGGGGCAAAAACAAGGAATCGTCCGCGGTTTCGCGAAGCGCCTGTTCAAACGCTTCCGAAAACGCCTCAAAATTCTCCTCCCGCATGGTAACACCGGCCGCGTAAGCGTGCCCGCCGAAGCGCTCAAAAAGGCTTTCGCAGCGCTTAAGCGCAGCGTGAAGATCCACGCCGGGGATGCTTCTCGCGCTACCCGTAAGAAGCCCGTCTTTCTCAGAAAAAAGCACCGCCGGCCGGTAGTACCGCTCGGCGACGCGCGCCGCCGCAATGCCTACCACGCCGCTGTTCCAAGTTTCGCTTTTCAAAACGACCGCCCGAGCATCGGTCAGGTTTTTTCCATCCGCCATTTGGTAGGCGGATTCCAAAATGCCCTGTTCTTCCTTTTTGCGTCTGTCGTTGAGGGC
>JAEZGQ010000238.1 GCA_023416895.1 Bacillota bacterium
CAGGCGGCCTAAAGGCTGCCTGTTTTTGTTTGGTAGCGGCGACTGGATTCGAACCAGTGACACTCCGGGTATGAACCGAATGCTCTGGCCAACTGAGCTACGCCGCCATATTTATTTGGAGCGCTGACAAATGCCGGCGCTCCAAGTTGGTTGCGGGGGAAGGATTTGAACCAACGACCTCCGGGTTATGAGCCCGACGAGCTACCAACTGCTCTACCCCGCGACGATCCGCCTTTGTCGGCGGCAAAAAATATGATACCACAATGAACTTGTGCACGTCAACTGTTTTTTAAGCTTAAACAACGATGTTTTTCAAACAAAAGGATTGCTTGCCACAGGGCGAAAAATGTGCGCGGTTCTCTGCGTTTCTTGGTTGTGCTTTTAAAAATGCTTCCATCGTAAACAATCCGTAAACCCGCACACCAAAGGCCGCCGTTTCGTTGTGAAAAGGGTCGAAAGGTGTTAGAATAAGCGGCAAAGGAAGGTGAACTTTTCGATGGATTTCTACGATGTCATAAACGCGCGAAGGAGCATTCGCCGTTTTAAGGATACCCCCGTGGCGCGCGAAACGATCGACCGCATCCTCGACGCGGCGCGCAAGGCACCCTCGTGGAACAACAGGCAATGCTGGCGCTTCGTGCTCGTTTCCGATAAAACCGTAAAGGCCATGCTCGGCCAGCAGATCCGCAACCCCTCGGCGGAGGCATATGAAACCGCACCCTATGCGCTCGTTTTGTGTGCCGACCCTACCGATAGCGGCGTGGCCAACGGCAAGGAATATTACCTTGCAGACTGTGGCGCAGCTATGGAACACGTTTTGCTCGCAGCGGCAGCCGAGGGCCTTGGCACCTGCTTTGTAGGCAGCTTCACCGAATACACCGTGCGCTCGATTTTAAAAATTCCCGAGGATGTGCGGGTGGTTGCGCTTTCGCCCATCGGCTATCCCGACGAAGCACCTGAGGCAAAGCAGCGCATGCCGCTTGAACAGCTTGTTTACGAAAATGGCTGGCGGCGGGAAAATGCGCTGACCAACGAATAACACCCCGCCCAACGGCAAAGCCTAAATGCGGGCGCGCAGTTCCGAAAAGCCCGGTTTTGAAGGCGTTGTTTTTGCAACTTGCAAAACGGAGGTTTGTACGCCCTAACATTCCTTTCGGTCTAAGCCGAAAGTTAAAAGGAGAGCTTATGGAAGGGCGACGTTTTAAAACCATTGGTCATACGCAGGCTTACAAAACCTATTCGCTGTTGGAACAGGAAAAAACCGAGGAGATCACGGGTGTTCCTATGCCTTCGCTCGACGCGATCACAATGGCGAAGCGAACCGTGGACGAAAACGAGTTATGATTTTTTGCATTTTGGTGCCGAATTGCCATAAATGAGGCGCGTATTAATTGAAATATGCGCCTTGATTCTTGCAAGAAAACAATTTATAATGGTATATGTGAGAGATTAGTGCTTACACCCCGATATAATTTCATATTATGAAAGGAGTTCTTTACATGAAAGAATATGTTGAGTCTCTGGGCATCATTTCGCCGAAGGCCGTCTACCGCAATCTGTCGGTGGCCGACCTTGTTGAACGTTCCGTTGCGCGCGGCGAGGGCAAGCTGAGCGACACAGGCGCGTTGGTCATCCATACCGGCAAGTACACCGGCCGCTCCCCCGAGGATAAGTTTGTGGTGGACACCCCCGCCATTCACGATGACATCGACTGGGGTAAGGTGAACGTTCCCATCAGCGCGGAAAAGTTCGAAGCGATCTACAACCGCATGATGGCGTATCTGCAGGGCCGTGAAATTTTCATTTTCGACGGTTATGCTGGTGCGGATGAAAAGTACCACCTTCCCGTGCGCGTTGTAAACGAGTTCGCAAGCCAGAACCTGTTCATCCACCAGCTTCTTTTGAGGCCCACCGAAGAACAGCTTAAGAGCTTTGTTCCGGGCTTCACCATCATTGCGGCACCTGGCTTCAAGTGCATTCCGGCGGTTGACGGCGTCCATTCCGAGGCGGCCATCATCCTGAACCTTGAAAAGCGCATGGTCATCATCGCGGGCAGCCAGTACAGCGGCGAAATGAAGAAGAGCGTCTTCTCCGTCATGAATTACTTCCTTCCCAAGCAGGATGTGTTCTCCATGCACTGCAGCGCCAACGTCGGCCACGACGGCGACACCGCGCTGTTCTTCGGCCTTAGCGGCACCGGCAAAACGACCCTGAGCGCTGACCCCGACCGCAAGCTCATCGGCGACGACGAGCACGGCTGGAGCAATGAGGGCATTTTCAACATCGAAGGCGGCTGCTATGCAAAGGCCATCAATCTGTCGAGGGAAAACGAGCCGCAGATTTGGGACGCCATCAAGTTTGGCGCGGTTGCGGAAAACGTAATCATCGACGAAGAAACCCGCGTGCCCGATTACAACGACGGCTCCCTCACCGAGAACACCCGCGTTGGTTACCCCGTGGAGTTCATCCCCAACTGCGTCATTCCCGGCGTAGGCGGCCACCCGAAGACCGTTATCTTCCTCACGGCGGATGCGTTCGGCGTACTGCCCCCGGTTGCCAAGCTCGATAAGAACATGGCCATGTACCACTTCGTTTCCGGCTACACCTCCAAGCTTGCCGGTACGGAGCGCGGCATTGTAGAACCGCAGACCACCTTCTCCACCTGCTTCGGCGCGCCCTTCCTGCCGCTTCGTCCCTCCGTTTACGCGGAAATGCTCGGCAAGCGCATCGAGGAGCATGACTCCAACGTGTACCTCATCAACACCGGTTGGACCGGCGGCCCGTACGGCGTAGGCAAGCGCATGAGCATCAAGCTCACCCGTGCCATCGTCACCGCGGCGCTCAACGGCGACCTTGAAAAATCCGAGTTCCGTCTCGACCCCATCTTCAACGTGATGGTTCCCACCACCTGCCCCGGCGTGCCCGACGACGTTTTGAACCCGCGCAACGTATGGGCCGACAAGGCTGCTTACGACAAGATGGCCAAGGATCTTGCGAACCGCTTCTTCAAGAACTTCTCCAAGTACCAGAATATGCCCAAGCATATTGTGGACGCAGGCCCCAAAGGCGAATAACCAGCACTACGCGCTGTCACACAAGCGTCGTTTCGCCGCTTGAGCGAGATTTCGGGCAGAAGGCATAGCCTTCTGCCCGATGTATCAAAAAAGTGGCTTATGCCACTTTTTTGAGTTTACACGCTTTGCCTAAAACGCTTTGCGTTTCCGTGCGGCAAAGCATGAAAAGAACGAAAGCCTGCGGCTTTCATCCGTTTCGGCGTACACGCAGCCGAAGCCCGAAGGAAATTAAGGAGCGAAACCGAAACAACTCCTTGAGAATCCCAGTTTTCAACAAGAGCCGCGCACACGGGTTCCCGTGTGCGCGGCGTTTATGTTATGGTAAGTTACTTTCCGCTTCTTTTCTTTCCAACGAAAAGAAGCGGGGTGCGGGGGGAGCAGTGCGCACGAATCGCTTTAATCCCACGGCATGTCGAAGGTGTACTCCTCATTTTCGGGATCGACGGCGTATTTTTCTTCCTGTGCGCCCGGGGTATCGTGATAGCGGTGATCGTTCGTCCAAGGCGAATAGCTTTGCACGCGCACAACGCCCGCGTTAAAGTCAAACTGCAAAAACTGCATGTACCCCTCGCCGCCGGTTTCGCCCGCCGCCTGATAGTTGCACATGAGCTGGTATACCGTGCGGTCCTCTGTTCCGTTATCGTCGTCATCGAACGCGGCGGGCACGTTGCCGATGTTATAGCGGTGCCCGCACATCACAAGGTACACATTGGGGTTTGTTTTTACCACGCGCTCAAACAAAAGCGCGCCGCTGTCGCTGTGGGAAAAATACGAATCAAAATAATCGTGTGCACAAAGCACACCGATGCGGTTTGGGTATTGACGAAACACTTCATTTATGTAGTTCACGGCATCCTCATCGGGTGCGTAGCTCACATACGCAAACACAAAATCCCTTCCGCCAAGCGTAATGAGGTCGTAATGCGCTAGGTTGTTTTTGTAGGAGCCGCCATAGTAAGCGCCGCCCGCCCACGCGCGCATCACGTCCTCCCCAAAACGCTCGCCGTAGGCTGAAAAGTCGCGTGCACTGCCGCCAACGTCATGGTTACCCGCAAGCACCCCACATGGGATGGACGAAAGGTTTTGCATGGCAGAAACCGCGGCATCCCATTCGGCGGGCGCGTCGTAATGCTGCACAAAATCGCCCGTAAACACCACATAGCGGAGGTTGAGCCGTTTTCTTTCCTGCTCTAAAAAGCGCGTCATACGCCTGAAAATTTCCGCGTGCCCCTCGGAATAATGCTGCGTATCCGAAATCCATGCCACGGTTGTTACACCGTTTGCGGCGGTAAGCCCATCGGGGTTGGGCGTGGGTGAAGGCGTTATTTCCGGGGTAGGCGAAAGCGTGGCTTGTACGATGGAAACAGTATTTTCGTAGGGAGTGATGGTAGGCGTTGGCGTATCGCCCGAAAAGCCGAAGGAGCGCAAAACAGCCCAAATTAGAAGCCCCACGGCGAACGCCGCAAAGGGCAGGCTTATGCGAAGGATGTCTTTTTGCTTGTTTGAGCTTTTGTTTGATTTCATTGTTTTCTCCGCTTTTCAACGGGCGGCATCATTCAACGCTTTTAAGCAGCTCTTCTGCCGATATTCCGTACAACTTTGCCAGTGCAATCAAATTGCTTGTACTGGGGTCAGATGTTCCGTTTTCCCATTTTGACACAGCCTGTCTGCTAACGCCCAATGTTTCGGCTACAAATTCCTGTGTCATTTTACATTCGGTGCGGCGCTCTTTCAAGGCTTCCCCAAGCGATTGCCTTACCACTGCCTTTTCTTTGCGCACCTCTCCTGATTTTACATACTTTAGAAGCGCACGGATTAAGAGGGAGAGCACCCAAACAAACACACCCAGTGCAAGAATTCCGAACACGCCCATTATTATTACCATTCTGCTCATTTCTCTGTCTCCTTTTCTTGATGCTAAGCATACCATTGGCCGGAGAGTTTCTCCAGCAACTATTCCGCGATTCTTGGTTGCAATGCGGTTGCATTCAAATAATTTTCCCGCCGTGTGCAAAGGTCAGTTCCGTCACCTTGCTTTACGCGCACTGTTTTGGAGGTTACAATAAAAGCATAAATGAGAATCGGAGGGCACACATGCTCACACAGCAACAGTACGATACGCTCGTGGAACGCGCGGAAGGCTTCGCGTTCACATCGCTTCAATATCCCGATTATGACGGCCACCGCGGCTACGAGGTTTTATACGACGGGGAAAACGGGCTTCTCCTTGCCGAAATGGAGCTTAACCCGTCGCCCGTCCATTGGGCGGCAAACAGCGAAAAGGAGCTCTTGGCACTTTTGGCGCTTGCGCCGGAAAGCATAACGGTTCCGTTTGTACCAAGGGATTTTCAGCAGCCGCTTGAGGACGCCGGCTTTTTCGTGCTTGGGGAATTTGCGGACTTTTTTAACTTCAAGCTTATAGAAACCGCAAGTACGTTTGCACCGCAAGAAGCGGAGCTGTTGCGCGCCGACGAGGCGGAGGCCGCAAGCGCTCTATCAAAGGCCGTACGCGGCCAGTCACGCGGGTTTATGGGCGAAACGGCGCAATGGTTTCAAGAATGGATCGAGGATGGTGACGTGCTCGTTGTGCGCGAAGGCGGCGAGCTTGCAGGCGTTTGCTGCGTAACGGTATACAACAGCGGCACCACGCTTTGGGTGCGCGAAATTGCGGTTTCCCCTGCGCACCAAGGTAAAGGCTACGGCAGGCGGCTTATGGAGCAGGCGCTTGTGTATGGTGCGCGGCGCGGTGCCGTAAAGGCGTTTTTGGCGGCGGACTTACAAAACACAAACGCCATAGCACTTTATGAAAGCTGCGGCTTTGCGCGGCATGGCACGGAAACGGAGCTTCAAATGGCGCGCGGCAATTTTTAGCGCGCAGCTTGGGCTTGCGATTTCTGCGCATAATTGCCATGAACGGGTTCCATCCAATCCATTGATTATAGAAAGAGGCGGTAAGGCATGGTCGATTTTGAAAACCTTCCCGAACTTCTCAACACGGTGTACGAGCCGCTTTGTTCGCATTCGAAGGCGCTTTGCAGTTACTTGAAGGAAGAGGGCATATCCTGTACGCGCGGCTTTTACAACCTGCACGCCGTGCGCAAGGGCGACGGCTTTTTTACCGAGCACTTTCCCATACCCGTTGTTACGGCGCAGGGGCTTGGGGATTTTGGCTTTGAGCTCGATCATGTTTTTTTCGAGGCAGTGCTGCCGCGCGAAAAAGCGCTTTCCTTTGACTTTTCCTCGCTTGCGTGCGCCCATGACGTAGAGGTTTACGGCGCGGAGGACTTTCTTACGGATTTCTACCATGCGGGCATGGATATAGAAGGGCTTCCCTCGCGCATAGAAAAAAGCGCGGAGCGCGAAGTTTGCCTTTCGCTGAAATTCGCCTGCAACACGCCGCCCGATGCGCTTGTTGAGGCGGCAAAAAAAGCCGTTTCTATTTGACCCTCCCGCTAGATTTTTCGCCACAAAAACGCCGCGCCCAAGGAGGATGAGAGCGCGGCGTTTTTATGATACCCGTTTTTTAAAGGGCAGTACGGGCGACCCATACCCGTCTGCCTTATTTTTAAGCATAATGAGCCAATTCGAACACGCCCTAACGGCAGGATTTTTCAACAAAGCTATGCGTACCATACGCTTTTATGACCATGTTTGAATTGGCTTGCAATGTTTCATTTACTTTAACCCTTTCGTGCAGCAATTATGCAGAACGGCGTTGAATGCCCTTGTACTTTTTACGCAGTTTCAAAAAAGCGCCCGGGCATGACAGGAGGCGCCACTGCATACGATACATTGACCTACAAATCTCTGTTGTGCGGCACTACTGTTATAAGGTACAATAAGCCTATCATTTATTTGCCATTTTCTTTCAAATTTAGACAGGAGGCTTATCGATGCAGCCCTATGTGATCATAACCGACGCAGACAGCGAGCTTCCCCTTTCCATCGTCAGGCGTTACAACGTGCCATTCGTACCCATGCCGTACAATATGGACGGAACCGAATACGCCTATGATCTTGGTGAAAACACCGATTACACGCATTTCTTCTCGCGCATCCGCGCGGGAAGCATCCCCACCACCACAACTTATCCCCCGCAGTATTATGTGGATATGTGGAAGCCCTACCTCGAGCAGGGTGTGGACGTGCTGTTTATCTCTTTTTCCTCCATGCTCTCGTCGGCCTACAGCTTTTTGAGCGCCGCGCGCGAGGAATTGAAGGAAATGTACCCCGCGCGAAAAATCATTGCGGTGGATACCAAAAGCATCTCTGCAGGCATGGCGGCGCTCGTTTACGAGGCGCTCAAAATGAAGGAGAACGGTGCGAACATTGAATCCGTGGCGCATTGGGTGGAGCAAAACGTACAGCGCGCCAATGTGTGGTTTACCGTGGACGACCTTTTCCACCTCAAGCGCGGCGGCAGAATTTCTCCCGCGGCGGCAGCGGTAGGCTCGCTTCTCAACGTGAAGCCCATCATCACCATGAGCCGCGCGGGCAGGCTTGTGCCTTGCGAAAAGGTAAACGGGCGGCGAAAATCCATTCGTTATTTGGCGGACGCCATCGTTTCGCGCGCGGAGGACCCGCAACACAACGCGCTTTTTATTTTGCATGGCGATTGCGAGCAGGATGCGTACGCGCTTAAGGGGCTCGTGGAAGAACAGGGCGTGGTGTTCGGCGAATACTTCATCCAGTTCGTGGGGCCGGTGATCGGCGCGCACACCGGCGCGCAAACGCTCGGCGTGGGCTTCTTTGGCAAGGAGCGCGAAATCGAAGACTGATTGTGGCGGGCCGTATGCGCATGCATGCGGTCCGCTGTGCTTTTGTGTTCGAGCGGTTTTTCCCACAAAAAGTTCTTGTTTTTTTAATAACCCTAATGTTTGTACGTAAAAAAGCCGAAAGAAGAATATATTCCTTATATTCTTCTACTCATTCCGGCGTTTGTGAAAGCAAGCGGCGGAATTAAACCTACACGGGACAAGCTTTTTTGCGGCTCCCGCGCTATCTTTTTACGACAGGAGTGTATTAAATGGAGCAGCCCATCCGCCCGGAAACGGAAGCAACGGTGCAAAAGGCGAAATTTCCGCGGTCGTTTTTTCTTGCAGTGGCCAGCTTTTTCAAAAAGCTGACCTTCAAGCGGAAAAAACGGACGCCAAGCGAAACGTTGGAAGCCCACCTTTCTTCGGAGCCGGTCGAGCAGCCGTTTCCCGAGGGCGAAAGCGCAGCCGTGGCCGAGGCGCAGCCGCTCGAAGCGGCTGAAGCCTTGGAGAGCGTTTTGCCGCAAGCCGAACCCGAGCAGGAGGCTTCGACGCAGCAAGCCGAACAAGCGCCTGTTGAAAAGGGGCTTAAACGCCTGTTGAAAAAGCTGCCGCAAAGCAAAAAAGCCGCAAAGCCCAAAAAAGAAAAAAGCACGCAAAACCTTTTCAAGCTCATCTACTCCAACGCCGGCACCGTGACGGCTGCCGTCAGCGAGGCTGCCGCGAACGCCAACGCAAAGCTTGCGGAAAAAATCAAAGCCCAGCGCCTTGGCGCGCAGGTCATCACGCGAAGCCTTATCACCATTCTCCTGGTGGTACTGCTGTCGTTTGGTGCGGTATTTACCTTGAGCCAAACCACCGCCAACCACAATGGCGAATTGCAGATGCAAACGCTCGCGCGCCAAAACGCCGAGAAGATATCCTCGCTGCTTGACGAAAAGTTTTCCATCGTCCGCACCATGGCGAGCGTAATGGAAAGCTACGAAGGCATCGAAGTCACCTCTCGCCGCGCCGTATACGACAACTTCCTCCAGACGGTGCTTGTCAACAACAAAGAGCAGGTTGCCGCCGTTTGGACCTGCTGGGATCTTGACGCGCTCGACGACATGGACGACTTTTATAAGCGCACCCCAGGAACCGACGGTTCGGGGCGCTACCTCCCCTATTGGTACATGAACAACGGCACGCCGCAGGTGGAGCCGCTCGTCGGCTACAAATCCCAGTCGAAGGGCCTTTTCTACTGGCTCGCGAAGGAGTCCGGCAACGAGGTAATCCTTGAGCCGTACAACAAGTTCATCAACGAATGGGATACGTTCATCACCACCCTCGCCGTGCCTGTTTTTGACGCAGACCGCAACGTATGCGCCGTTACGGGCATCGACCTGCCGCTAAACCAGCTGCAATCCCTCTCGTATGAGCTTGGCGACTATAAAACCGCTTCGGCCTATGTATTCTCGCCCACGGGCGTCCTCGTTGTGTCTCCCGACGCGGCGCTCACCTCCTTTGCCGACCTCGGGCTTGAAAACACCGAGGAGCTTCTCGCCAACGTAGCCGCCGGCAAGGAGGAGTACTTCTCGTTCAAGTCCCCCGCCACGGGCAAAAACATGCAGATGATTATCATGCCCGTGCAGGTCGGTTACACCACCACGCCTTGGGCGGTCGCTGTGATGGTGGAAAAAGCGGAGATCTTCAGCGATTCCAGCACCATCAACTGGGTGGTTGCGGCAATTTTCGCGCTGCTCGTGGCGGTCACCACGCTCATGGTGTACTTTACGGTGCGCAACCTCGTAACAAAACCCGTGAATGCAACCGTGGCACTTGCGCATTCCCTCGCTGCGGGCGAACTCGACGCCGAGGTAAACATCACAACCACCAACGAGATCGGCACGCTCGCGCGGGTTTTGGATACCAACGTGCGCGAAGCGTTCAAAAACATAGAAGAGGCGCGCCGCGTTTCCCAAAAGCAGGCGGACTATCAGTCCCGTCAGGTAGACAAGCTGCTTGTAGACCTTGAAAAGCTTTCTGCGGGCGAGCTTACTTGCTCGGTCACGGTGGACGAGCCGGATGCGGATACCGCCGAGCTCTACGCGATCTTCTCGCGTATCGCCCAAAACCTCAGAACGGGCATTTTCTCCATCAAGGGCTACATCAAGGAAATTTCTCACGTGCTCTCGCGCGTTGCGGACAACGACCTTGACGTTGAGATCACTTCGGAGTTTCGCGGCGATTTTGAAACGCTTAAAACCTCCATCAACAACATTGTGGACAACCTCAACGAAATGATGCTCAACATCAACCTCGCAGCCGATCAGGTGGCCTCTGGCACGCATCAGGTGAGCGCGGGTAGCCAGAGCATTTCGCAGGGCTCCACCTTACAGGCGAGCGCCCTCGATGAACTGACCGCCGCGATTATGGAAATCGCCGGGCAAACCCGCCAAAACGCCGCAAGTGCCGGAAACGCCAACGAGCTTTCCTCGGCAGCGGAAAAAGAGGCGCGCGCGGGCAAGGCGGAGATGGACAAGCTCAAGTCCGCCATGAAGGACATCAGCGAGGCCTCCGTCGCCATTTCCAAGATCATCAAGGTGATCGACGAGATCGCCTTCCAAACCAACATCCTCTCGCTCAACGCCGCCGTGGAAGCGGCGCGCGCGGGCGTACACGGGCGCGGGTTCAGCGTTGTGGCCGACGAGGTTCGAAACCTTGCCGCAAAGAGCGCCGCCGCCGCGCAGGAAACCTCTACGCTCATTGCCAACAGCATCAAAAAAGCCGAAGCGGGCACCAAGATTGCCGGCACCACGGCAAAAGAGCTCGACGAGATTCTTTCGGGCGTCGAAAAAACTGCCTCACTCGTGGCAGAAATCGCCGCCGCCTCCAACGATCAGGCGACCGCCCTCGCGCAGATCAGCCAGGGCATCTCCTCGCTTTCCTCCGTGGTGCAAAACAACTCCGCCACCGCCGAGCAGGCCGCTGCCACAAGCGAGGAGCTCAGCGGCCAGGCCGACCTTCTCAAACAAATGGTGCAGCAGGTGGTTCTTCGCAAGGAGTAATGCTGCTGCAAACATAATAGCGCTTTCACAAAATCCCGTCCGCTTAAAATGCGAACGGGATTTTGCCGCCGTTGAAGCAATCGGCGCGCTTTGGTACAATGCTTGTAAGAACCTACACGGAGGCATTGTATGACGATCAACGAATACCAAAAACTCGCCCTCACGACCGCGAACCCGAACCTAAGCGAAAAGGATAGGCTCCTAAACGGCGTGATGGGGCTTTGCGGCGAGGCCGGCGAGGTGATCGACCTTGTGAAAAAGCATCTTGCACAGGGCCACGCGCTTGATAAGGAGCACCTTGCCAAGGAGCTTGGCGATGTGGCATGGTACTTGGCGCTGACGGCATCGGCCATTGGCTACTCGCTTGAGGACGTTTTTCAAATGAACATCGACAAGCTCAAAAAGCGCTACCCCGAAGGGTTCGCGTCGCAAAATTCCATCGTTCGAAGCGAAAAGGACATTTGAGTTTACGCGTTGCGGCAAAGAAGTGTGCCGAGGTGTACCGAAAAGCCAAGCGATTCATACATCGACACGTCGCCATCCGATGCGCCCACCCAAAGCGAGGAAACACCCGCCTTGCCGCACCATAAAAAGGCTTCCTTTACAAGCGCGCGCGAAACGCCTTGTTTGCGCCACGCGGGCGCAACATAAAAATCCTCAAACACAGCGGCACTTTCAAAGTTCCATGTAGAAAACATGGGGCTTACCGAACACATGCCTACAAATGCCCCGTTTTCCTCCGCAACAAAAAATACGATGCGCCCTTGCGCGATGGCTTCCCCTAGCCGCTCCATTTGCTCACCACTTGGCGCTTCTTCACCGATTTCGGCCTTGTAGGCGTTAAGAAGCGGCAGAAGCTTTGGGGCGTCCGCCGCTTCGAGCATTTGAACCCACATGATTTTACACCTCATTTTTTCTTTTATTTTATCACGGTGCTTCTAACGACGGTACCGTTTTCCCCGCTCACACCGGCGGCGTTTGAAACGGGCAAGCACATGCAATTATTCGCAAGGCGCGCACTTTTTTCCCCCACGCTCTTTTTATAAACTTATCAGTGGATAGGTTTACATAAAATTTGGCGTTTTTTGCGGCGCACTTGCATGCACGCCATAACGCTTCCCATCATTTTGAGGTATTTATGGAGCTTTACGGCATAAAAATTCCTGCGTTTGACGCACCGGAGCTTGACGGCGGCTTTTTGCCCGCAATCAGGTTCAACCGCGCCTACCTTTCGGGTGCAAAAAAGCCCATAGCGGTTGCGGTGGTGCGCTCGCGCAATCAGCTTGCGGTATACGAAAGCCGCATTTACGGCACGCCTTCTTTTTTGGATGCCGACGCGTTTTATGTGGAGCGGCTCTTAAAAACCCTGCTTTGGATGAAGGGCGGTTTCCGCGTGACCGTTTACGGCGACGAGGCCGTTTATGAGGCAGTGAAAGCAGCTTATTCCGATGCAGGCGCACGCGCGTTTGACAAAAAGTTTATGGAGCGCGTGTACGAGCGCCCGTTTGAGGTTCTATACGGCGGTGGTTACGACGCACGTCCCAAGGCAAACGAGCAATCCGAACCGCTCGGCGGGCACCTCGACGGCTGCCGAATCGGCTTTGACGCGGGCGGAAGCGACCGCAAGGTTTCCGCCGTGATCGACGGCGAAACCGTATACAGCGAGGAGGTCGTATGGCACCCCAAAACGCAAAGCGACCCGCAGTACCATTTTAACGGCATCGTCGCAGCGTTTCACGCGGCGGCCGCGCACATGCCGCGCGTGGACGCCATTGGCGTTTCGTCGGCAGGGGTGTATGTTGACAACCGCACCATGGTCGCGTCGCTGTTTTTGAAGGTGCGCGAGGACGCATTTGAAAAGCACGTTAAAGATATTTACATTCGCGCTGCGAAGCAAATCGGCAACGTGCCGCTCGTTGTTGCAAACGACGGCGACGTAACCGCGCTTGCGGGCAGCATGGGCTTAAACGCAAAAGGTGTACTTGGCATTGCCATGGGCACGAGCGAGGCCGCGGGCTTTATCGACCAACAGGGCAACGTAACAGGCTGGCTCAACGAGCTTGCGTTTGCACCCGTGGACTTTCAAAAAAATGCGCCCCAGGACGAGTGGTCGGGGGATTTCGGCTGCGGCGTAAAGTACTTTTCGCAGGATGCGGTAAACCGCCTTGCGCCCCTTGCAGGCATACCGCTTGAAGAAAGCCTCTCCCCTGCCGAAAAGCTTAAATACGTGCAGTCGCTGATGGAAGCGTGCGACGAGCGTGCCGCGCGCGTGTACCGCACCATTGGCTGTTATTTGGGGCACACGCTCGCGCATTACGACGCGCTTTATAATTGCTCGTATGTGCTTCTTCTTGGCCGCGTCATGAGCGGCAAGGGCGGCGAGCTTCTTTTAAGCACGGCAAAAGAAGTGCTCAACAAAGACTACCCGGAGCTTACTGGCAAGCTCATTGTTGAGCTTCCGGATGAAAAAGCGCGCCGCGTCGGCCAATCCGTTGCGGCGGCAAGCCTGCCAAAAACCATTCAATAACGATCACAGCGTTTTGCCGATAACGGTACAGGAAGGGGAAACATCATGCTCGTCAAAAACGCATTCGTATTTTTGAACGGCCGCTTCGTTCGTGCGGACGTAAGGTTTGAAAAACGCATTGAGGAGATCGGGACGCTAAGTGGCGACGGGCTCGACGCGACGGGTCTTTATCTTTTGCCTGGGCTTGTGGACGTACACACCCACGGCGCGATGGGTGCTGATACCTGCGACGCCATAGAAAACGGCTTAAAGGAAATGGCGCGGTTTTACGCAAGCCGTGGCGTCACCTCGTTTTGCGCCACCTCGATGACGTATGATGAAGAAACGCTTACGAACGTCATGCGCACCGCAGGCGCATACACGGGCGGCGGCGACGCAGCGAAGTGCGTGGGCATCAACATGGAGGGGCCGTTCATCAGCCCCAAGAAGAAGGGCGCGCAGGACGCGAAGCACATTTTTTCGCCTGACTACGCCATGTTCGAGCGGCTTAACAAGGCCGCAAATGGCCGCATCCGTCTTGTGGATGTTGCGCCCGAAACCGAAGGGGCGATGGACTTTATTAAAGAAGCCTCCCAGGTATGCGCGGTTTCCCTTGCGCACACCGCGGCGGATTACGATACGGCTATGCGCGCGTTTTACAATGGGGCGAACCATGTAACGCACCTTTATAACGCCATGGAGCCGTTTTTGCACCGCAGCCCCGGCGTTGT
>JAEZGQ010000046.1 GCA_023416895.1 Bacillota bacterium
GGCGTGTTGCCGATGGAAAAGTTGCGCTGGATGCGTATCACGTCTTCAAGCGTCAGCCCCGGAGCGCGCATAAGCGCTTCGTAATCGAACGCGATGGAGCCGCTTTCAAACAGGGAATAATCCATTCCCACGGCGGATTTCATGATCTCGCCTTTTCGCGCCATAACGGCTTCGTAGGAAACACCCTTCATTTGCCGTCACCCCCAAACACAATGGCGCGAAGCATATCGTCAATGTCCAATAGCTCGGGCACAAAATCCCCGAAGTCATGGGAGAAACGTGGGTTGACCTCAAGGAGCGTACCCGTAACTTTGCGCCCCGTGCGGGTGACGACCGTAGCCTTCGCACCAAGGCGTGCGGGCGCTGTGAGCGTACCCTTCACCCACATTTCAAGCGGCACCTTATGGGTGTCTTCGGGAACTTGCGGCGCACGCTGCGGCGCTTCCAGAACGACGCTGTGCAAAAGCGCCCATTCGCCCTTTTGAGCCATTCTCCGTCACCTCTTGATAAAATTGCGAAAATCTCCCATGATGGCGCGCGGCACCGGCAGATCGAGCATGGTTTTAAGGCCCGGCTCGCTGTTGATGACGTGTGGAATCATATTGACGCACATTGCAATGGTACCGATGCCCCCGTCTACCTCGGGGCGAATCTGCATGTTTACTTCCGGGCTGCCCTTCAATACGATATAATCGCCCGTATAGGTGCCCTCGGCCTCGGGTTCGATTTGCTGCGGGTGGATCATGTCGATTTTCAAAACCCCATCCACATACCCCTGTCCGGTCATATTTACACCCGCCACGTCGCCCGCGTGGGCAAAGCCATAGGCGCTTTTGCGATCAACCGTGGTAACGATGGGTTTCATTTGCTGCTCAAAACGTTCCACTTCCCATCCGAGCGCCTCGCCGATCATCCCGACCGATTCGGCAAAGCCCACATGCCCGGCAAGTGTGCCGTCTTTGACGCCCGCGTCAAATTCCTCTACCGTAAGGCCAACGCCCTGCTCTTCCATAACGGCCGGCCCGAAGGGGGAAAGGCTGTTGACGCGCTTGCACATAACGCTTTCTACATCTACCATGCATCCGGAAAGGCAAATGGCAAGAAGGTCCATCATAAGCCCGGGGTTGATGCCCGTACCCAAAATGGTAACGCCGTTTTCTTTTGCGACTTTATCCATCTCGGCGGCAAGTTCGGGCGACTGCGCCTTGGGGTAGCTCATTTCCTCGGCGGTGCACACAACGTTTACACCCTGCTCCGCCACGAATTTTATTTTCGGAAACGCCTTTTTGGTAAACGAATCCGTCGCGATCACACACACGTCGCACGCGCCCTTTTTTACCACCTGCTCGATGGAAGGGGTCACCACAACATCCTTGTGTTCGCCGCGCTCTACGCCCAAAAGGTCAAAAATGCTCTGATTGACACGGTTTGGGTGAATGTCACATACGCCCGTAATTTCAACGCCTTTTTTTTGCAGCAAAACCTTGGCCACGCCGCCGCCCATGGCACCGAAGCCCCAAATTGCTACCTTTACGTTTTCCATACAGTTCCTCCATAGAAATAAAAAGTGGGGGACGTTTTTTGATTCAGGAAAAGAAAGAACCCGCTTTTCGCGCGTAAAACCATAGTTTTTACACGCGGCGAACGCCGCCGTGTATGCGCTTGCCGGATACTGGAAAAGATTTATGCTGTGTCGATGCTTCCATTATACCACACAAACTGTATATTTCAAGGAAAACGGCATATTTTATGCAACTTGTCCTAAACGGCATTTGCTGTTTTTCGGGCATTTTTTAAACAATCAAAAATGTATAAAGTTCTATGTCGCCCCGCCGCGAAACCCCGCGAAAAGGCTTATGTGAAATACGCTTTTCGGGCATACTACTTTTGCGCGATACTCGCGCCAAATCGCAACCGGAGGGGGATAACTTTTTATGGAAGCAAAAACCGCAGCCAACACCGAAATCCAGCCGCGTCCTGAGGACGCAAAGCCAAGCGCCGTGCTTTCGCTGCGCCAAATACAAGACGACGTAGCCCTTCAAAAAAAATACGCAAAGGCGCAGCTGCGGCTTGCCGCGGCGCGCACCTTTATGAGCGCGCTCATGTTGGTGACCTTGGCCGCATTTTTGTTTGTAGGTGTTCCGCGCGTACAAACGGCGCTTGCGCGGTTTGATGCGGCAATGGATCAATTGGAAAGCATTGACTTAAGTGCCCTTGGAAAAAGCATGGAAGTGCTTGAGCAGCAAGGTAGCAGCTTAGCAGATACCGCAGCAGCAAAGCTCGACACGGCGCTTGCTCAGTTCAACGCCATGCTCGCATCGATGAAAAACATCGACATCGATGCGCTCAACCAAAGCATTACGGATTTTGCCGCCATCCTCGAACCGCTCAAAGACTTTATCGGATAAACCCATGGTCGAGATTTCTCCGGAAGGATGACGTTCAACCCGCCTTTCTTTCCAAACGCCTTTTGCAATGCATCATAACATCAGTACAATATGCCGCTGCGCCTACGGGCGCGGCGGCATATTTTTAGGTCAACGACAAAATCCTTTCAGTCTTACAGCTCCTTCAAGCAGCTGCCCGTTTCCTCCGCAATTTTTTGGTACAGCATCAAAAGCTCAGGATGCCGCGAAAACAGCAATAGAAGCGTTTGGATGCCGCGCACGGTAGCGGCGCTGAGCGCGTGCTCCAAAAGCTCCGCCTCCTCAAGTGCATCCGCACTCCCTAAAAAGCGCAAAAGCTCCTCGGCTGCGTTGTGGCGCTCATACAGGTATTTGCCAAGCTTAAGCCCCCTTTCACTCAGGTGAATCACCTCGTTTTCATCCATGTGCATGTAGCCGAGAAACGCAAGTTTTGCAACCGCCTTCGATGCTGACGATGGCTTTACGTTAAGAAGCTCCGACAGCCTCGAGATTCTTAAGCTCGCCCCCTGCACATGCCTTCGGTAAATCATCTCAAGGTAATCCTCGTGCGCGGGCGTCAGAGAACCCTCCCGCTGTTTTTCAAGCTGGTACCCCCGCACGGTGCGGAACAACGACGGCGGCTCCTTGCCCATTTTCTTCCCTTCCTTTTTCTTTTTTTCGCCGCAACACCGGATGCAGCGGTATCGTTACAGTATATTCGTCACACATCCGAGGTATTTTCCATATATTAGCCTAGGGAAACCCCTATTCCCGAGGCTCTCGGCCGTAGGCGCCGCGCGGAACCGGCCAAACGCCCTCCTTTGGCCGGCCGCAAAGCCCTTTTTCTAAGGGGGTAATCCCGTAAGGTGCGTAACAACAGGAGTTTACAGGTATGGAAACGCAGCAATCCCGTGTGCCGCTTCACACGCTGCCTCTTGGCAGCATAGGCCGGGTAGCAGCCCTTCTCCCCGACGCGCAGGCGCGAAGAAGGCTTATCGACCTTGGCATTGTGGATGGTACGGAAATATGCCCGCTCTACAGGAGCCCCTCGGGCAATCCCAAAGCTTATCTTGTGCGCGGCGCCGTGATTGCCCTGCGCACGGATACAGCAGAAAAAATCCTCATCACGCAAAACTGACTTAAAAGGCAGGCAGGTACGACGGATGAACCTTTGTAAATACTGTGACCTTAAAAAACCATTTTTCCCTCTCAAATCGGCCGCGCATCGCGGCCGGTCTTTTCGCGCAAAAAAGGAAGCGAAAAGCGAAAGAACCGTTGGGCTTGCGGGCAACCCCAACGTTGGTAAGAGCACCGTGTTCAACGCTCTTACCGGCTTAAACCAACACACGGGCAACTGGCCCGGAAAAACGGTGCAAAATGCGAAGGGGCATTATACTTATGCAAATCAAACCTACGCGCTTTACGACCTGCCCGGAACGTATTCTTTAATCGCCAATTCCGCCGAGGAGGAGATTGCGCGGGACTTTATCTGCTTTTCCCGCCCTGACGTTACCGTGGTGGTGGCGGACGCAACCTGCTTGGAACGAAGCCTCAACCTCGTTTTGCAGGTGCTTGAAATTACGCCAAACGCTGTGCTTTGCGTTAACCTCATGGACGAAGCAAAAAAGAAAGGGCTTATGGTCGATCTTGCACGGCTATCAAAGCGCCTTCGCATAAGCGCCGTAGGTGCAAGCGCTAGAAGCGGCGCGGGCCTCAAGGAGCTTTTATCCGCTGTTGCGGAGGCGGCGGCAAATAGGGCCGCGCCGTCGCCGCCCTTAGTCAGCTATGGCGAAGAAATTGAACTTGCCGTTTCCTTTTTGGAGCCCTTATTGAAAGAAAAGCTTGGCGACGCGCTCAATGCCCGCTGGGTGGCTTTAAGGCTTTTGGAAGGCGACGAAAGCATTCTCTCTTCGCTTTTTTCCTCTCTCGGGGAAAATTTATGCAAGCAGGAACAGCTTGCTGAGGCGCTTAGCCGCGCGCTCGACGCATTGGCAGCACAGGGTATCAACCGCGCCGATCTAAGGGATAGGGTTGCCGCGGCGCTTATCCAAACTGCGGAAGCAATTGCGCAGGAGATTTTGACGGAGAACAGCAAAACCTACCGCACGCGGGATGCGCGCATCGACAGGATCTTAACCTCTCGCCTTTTTGGTTACCCGTTGATGCTCCTTTTGCTGTTTTTTGTTTTGTGGCTCACCATTTTTGGTGCAAACGCGCCATCCGCGTTACTTTCCAAGGCTCTGTTTTCCTTGATGGCTCCTTTTTCTTCCCTGCTTGCCGCGCTGCATGTACCAAGTATACTTGCGGATCTTCTTGTAAACGGCGTTTATAAAACGCTCGCGTGGGTGGTTTCCGTGATGCTGCCCCCCATGGCCATTTTCTTTCCTCTGTTCACCATCCTCGAGGACTGGGGCTATTTACCGCGCGTGGCCTTTAACCTCGACGGGGTGTTTCGCAAGGCGGGCGCGCACGGCAAGCAAGCGCTCACAACTTGTATGGGGTTTGGCTGCAATGCCTGTGGCGTAACGGGCTGCCGCATCATCGACTCACCGCGCGAGCGGCTTATCGCCACCATCACCAACAGTTTTGTGCCCTGTAACGGCAGGTTCCCGCTTCTCATCGTGCTCATCACGCTGTTTTTCTCGGGCACAGA
>JAEZGQ010000089.1 GCA_023416895.1 Bacillota bacterium
CGTCTTGATCGCAAACCAAATCGCGCGGGGTGGTAGTCGAATTTCCTACACTTTTTACGGACGCTTCTTCACCTACTTGCATAACGGGGGTGATATCTAGGCCGTTTGCAAAAATTGAAAGTATATGGCCCCATTTCCCAAACCAATCATGCAAGTATTGAGGATCTACTCGCGCAAGATCTCCAATGGTATAAACGCCTCGATCATATAGTTTTTTGCGTGTGGCAGGCCCAACGTAAAGTAAATCTGCCGCAGGAAGCGACCAAACCTTTTGCTTATAATCGTCCCGCGTGATTACCGTCACCGCATCCGGCTTTTTCATATCGGAACCGAGCTTTGCAAATATCTTATTCCAAGAGACTCCAATGGAAACGGTAATGCCCAGTTCAAATTTTACTCGCTTGCGGATCTCGTTTGCGATTTTCTCACCGCTTCCGAAAAGGTGGGTGCTACCGGACACATCAAGCCAACACTCATCGAGGCCAAAGGATTCGATCTGGTCAGTATAATCTGCATAGATGCGCCGAATGAGCTTTGAAAAACGGATATACAGTTCATATCGGGGCGGTAAAATTATGAGTTTCGGGCATACGTCCCGCGCCTGCCATAAGGCCATGCCCGTCTTTACTCCAAATCGTTTTGCAATCTCGTCTTTGGCAAGTATGATGCCGTGCCGTGCCTCAACATCCCCGCCGACAGCAACAGGTTTGCCCCTTAGCTCTGGATGATGCAAAAGCTCTATATTGGCATAGCACGCATTTATGTCTGAGTGCAAGATTACCCGTTTCATGCAAAACCTCGAACAAATGTTCTGTTTGATTATTATATGCCGCGATAGCGAATAATTCAACTGCCAAAATTTAAAGGCTATGATATGCTAATGAAAAGCGGAGGATAGGGAAATGTGCGGACGATACTATATTGCGATTGAGGAAAAAGAGCTTCAGGACATCATGCGTGAAGTGCAGCAGAAGGTTGACGCCGCAAAAATGGCCGAAGTAAAGACCGGAGAGATTTTTCCTACGAACATCGTACCGATTATAACGAAGAATGGCCCCACTCTTATGAAGTGGGGTTTCAAGAAGTTCGACGGAAGCGGTCAAATTATCAATGCGCGCAGCGAAACGCTTCTTGAGAAACCGATGTTCCGGAAGCCATTATTGGAGGGTCAACGGTGCTTGGTTCCTGCATCCAATTATTTTGAATGGCAGACACCACCAGAAGGCAAGAAAATCAAGCACGCAATATTCAACCCCGCTGCGCCGGTGCTTTATATGGCAGGGCTTTATCGGTTAGAAAAGGAAAGCGACCTCCCTGTCTTTGTTATCATGACAAAGGATGCCGCACCGAACCTTTCCGTGATCCATAATCGAATGCCGGTTATCTCTCGCAAAGAAGATGCATTGGCTTGGCTAAGAGATGGAGGAACAAGCAAGTCGGAAGCAACACTAGCGTACAAAGCCGTATAGCGACCTACATAAGAAAGATCTTTTATAAAAGCACCCGCGAGGTCGTAACCTCTAAAAAAAGGATTATTTGGCAAGAATAAAGAAATAGCGCCTATCAAAATTGTTGCGCGCTTTTCTTTAAATTAATCAATAAATATATTCAAGCAATATAAATATGATTTCGAGCATAGATAAAATAAGCAGGAATAAAAACAGCAAATTTACTTGCCTAGTTATCGATATTTGAACAAATTTTTTTGCGAATTTGCTACTAGACAATTCTTTAGAGGTAACGATTTAAGATCGGGTGAAAGCATTTCTCTCAAAGCGTTATATTTTGCATTTGTTGCCTTTAATCGAAGTGCCTCTGATTGTAAAATTGAAATTGATATTATTGTAAAGATAGCACTGATTAATGGAAATACAATAAGCGGAAAACTCCATTTAATTCCAGATGTGGATAAAAAGTAAGGGATTGCCATAAGGAAGACGATTGCAACAATAGATTTATATGTCAATTCCCAGTATGTTCGATGCCGGTATTCATAATCTTGATAAGATAATTTGATTAGTTCTACCATACTAGCCTCGCTAATTTGGGTATTTTCCGTCATTATAACTCTTCCTCCTATTGATTGGTTTTATATGGTATAGATTCTTTCCATATAGAATCAAAATGACTTTCCATCATCGCAATAAAATTTAGCTGCTCAGAATTTGCATCAAAATGATCTAGAATGGAACATCTCCCAGATAATATAAATGACTCCTTTGATTCGTGCGGTGGCAGTGTAATATATAACCAGCCGCGGATATCTTTAGTCTCTCCGTTTTTATCATGGAACTCTGCAAGAATGAGCGGTAACCTAAACTGCGTATTGAACATTCTAATCTCGAGTTTCTTCCCCCCCAAATTACTCAAAAATGCAAGCGCTTTATTGATATCCTCATTGATCGTGCAGTCAGAATCACTTCTAGACCCGTAGCCTAATTCCATTTTTTCTACATCATGGAGAAAATCTGTGCCTTGTTTAGCACATAAGTATTGTATTGATGGGGGGATTTTGCGGTGCATTGCTAAAGCAAAATACCTTTTATTAATTGTTAAAAAGTTCTTCCCAGACACATATAAGATTTTAATTATATCTGCTTTCTGAAATATGAATTGCATCTCACTATCAGAGAGGTTTGTTGCTCGAATATTCTGAAATCCATATGATTTAAGTTCTGAAGCGAAAAGTATCTTTTTAAGGTACTGCTTTGTAATTATAACTGCTATTCCCCCAGTTATGCCCGTAATTATTAAGCTTTGTAATACTCCGAAAAATAGGTCAAGCCATTTTTCTTCCATTTGAACCTCCGTCGTTCTACACAACCATAATAATATGAAAAGGTTTATAACTCACTTTAGAATAGAACAGAATGCCCGGCTAGTTGTTACTTTGTCATATTGCACGGTTGTTGCAAAGAGGACATACTAAATTGAACTCCGTATTACATAAATGGACATGCAAATCAGCTATTTCTTCAAAATCACACTTACATGAACAACAACGCATTTTAATTGTTGAAGTATTCTGAGCAAATACTAGAAATTGCTTACCAACTCCTATCTGGCTATTTCGCTTTGTAGGTGTCATTCGCTCTTTTGCCTAGCTCGCGAAACGCGTTGTGATTCGCCAGTTCCATCAATATGCGGGTCGTGTAAATAGATATGGTTTTTATCTGTCGAAAATGGAACAACATAATGACCAAGCCGTTCATTATCCAGATTGCGCTGAAGAATAATAATCCTGTAATTATTAGCAAAGCAGAAATCAATTATTTCTCCAGTGCAATTTTCTACTTTAACTATGGTAGATTCTATCCCAAAACGCTTTGGATACATAGCCATATGCTTTACATATGCAACGCCAGCTTTCTTCTCAATTTCTTCCCATATTTGTTGTTGATTAATTGAAATCCCAAAGGAGCGCAATATCATACTCAAACAAGCGGCACCACAAGACAGTTCTTCGGTCTGCCTTTCATAAGGAACATTAAACGGGTTAGATAATTTCATTCATGCAGCTCCACTTTTTAATTTGATTATACAAAATATTTCATGTCAAGCAAAGAAGAGATTGCACAATGTAGTTAATATTTGCGTATCCTTGTTAACACAGTCAAGTACATTATCCTTACTTCAACCTATTAATTTTTCAGTAGGCTCAAGTAAAAATATCACTCTGAACAGGGTGCTTGTTTGGCTCATTATTCTCTTGTTTTTTGCTACAATCTTGCTACAACTGACATTCTGTAGTACCGTTTCCCGTACTGTACCTTCTAATACCTCCTAATCTAAAAACCTAGATATTTAGCGGGTTTTCGTGGTATTAGTTGGTATAAAACAATACGACTTTTTCTACTCTGACTCGTATTGTCTAGGTTCAAATCCTAGTTCCGCAGCCAAAAGAACAGGCACTCAATAAGGGTGCCTGTTCTTTTTCTATCCCCTGTCTCCATGATATAATAGAAATATCATGAATTTACGGAGTTTCTTATGTGCAGCCACTATTTTTTAGATCTTGAAAATGACGAAATACAACAGCTTATAAAATCTTGCGCGCAAAAAACTGACAGCGCGCAGTTACTTGGCCTTCAAACCGGCGAAATCTTTCCAACTGACTTTGCCCCCGTGCTTACAAAAAACGGAGCCTGCCTGATGCGCTGGGGATTTCCGCGTCCGAATCAAAAAGGCGTTGTTATCAATGCGCGTATTGAAACCGCTTCTGATAAGCCGATGTTTCAAGGTTCTTTACGCGCTGGGTTAAGGTGCCTCATTCCAACAGCGCGTTATTTTGAATGGCAGGCGGTTTCTGCAAGCGTAAAAGTAAAGCATGAGATTTATGATCCTTCCTCCCCCACGCTTTACATGCTGGGTCTCTACCGGATTTTAAAGGAAAATAGCTGCCCTGCTTTTGTGATCCTCACGCGGCAAGCCGCGCCAAATTTGTCTGCGATCCATTCACGAATGCCGGTAGTCCCCACAGAAAAGCAAGCTTTCCTCTGGTTAAACGGCGATCCGTTTGCAGATCTTTCGCAAATACGGTCGCTTGCATCTGCGCCGCTCCATGCCGCCCCAAAAAACGCCGGAGTTGCTGGCCAGCTCTCATTTTTTCCGTAGGAATAACCGCTTTTTAATTTAAAAGGATTCTGAAGACTGAATTCGGCCAAACGGCCGAATTCAATTTGTAAAAGAATATATTTTATTTATGCCAGCAGCGCGCCTTGACGCGCAACAAATGCTTGTGTTAGCATGGTTGAAATTTACTCTTTGGAGGTACGGTTATGTTACAATCGTGTGAAGCGATTCGGGCTTTTTACGACCAAGATGTGCAGACGGAATGGGATCGGCTTAAAATCTACCGCTTTGAGTTTGACATCAACCGTTCTTTCATCTCCAAGTATGTAAAACCCGGCCAAAAAGTGCTGGACTGCGGTGGAGGCCCCGGTCGTTATTCCTTGTGGCTTTCCAAGCTTGGTTGTGACGTAACTCTTTTCGACCTTTCAAACGGCAATGTCGCTTTTGCCAAAGCCAAGGCGCAAGAGCTCGGCTTGCCCCTTACGGCATTCTCTGGGGATGCGCGCGATTTGAGTGCGCTAAAGGGCGAGCGCTACGACCATATCCTTCTTATGGGGCCGCTTTACCACCTTCTTAGCGAAACCGACCGCAAAGCGGCTGTTAACGCCTGTATGGAGCTTCTTAAGCCGCATGGCACGCTGAGCGTTTCGTTTATCTCTTCCTACGCAGGAATCATCTACTACCTCAGAGAGATGCCGCAGGCGATCATTGAGCCGTCCGTACAAGAGCATTACAATTTGATGAGAGACAACCTTCCCTTTGCAGGGATGGCGTTTACAGATGCCTATTTTGCACGCCAACAGGATATTCTGCCGTTTATGGAACAGTTCCCGCTTAAAAAGCTGCACTTGCTTTCAAGCGAAGCCGTTTTTGCGCCATGGTATCGCTCACTTCTTGCGCAATCCGAGGAGGCGTATCAGGAATATTTGCGTTTTGGCATAGCTGTATGCGAGCGGGAAGATTTGCTATCCTATGCGGAACATTTTCTTTACATCGGACAAAAAGTTGAATAACGAGCCGTCTGAGCCGCTCAAAGCAGACCTATTATGTTTCTATTTTACTCGTTACCGTTTTGTTGCTTCCGCCATCATGATTTCCGTTGGGGTGCCTTGGTGGAAGCATCCTCCTAAAAGATTAGCCCTTTTTTAAGGCTGTCGGACTTCACGCTCGTGGTACTAAGGTTTTAATGCACGCGCCATAAACTCTTCGGTGCTCAGCCCACCGGCGCGGTTATAACGGTTCAATCGGTAAAGTTCATCCGGATCGCGTGAAATATAATTTGGGCTTTCGCGGCATATCATCGTGGCGCAAAAGTCCATTTCTTTTAAAATATCCTCGCTTCCCGGGCTGGTTAACCCGTAAGGATACGTAAAGGTGATTGGCAGCACGCCGCAGCGCTCACCAAGTGTGTTTTGAAGTTTCGTAACGTCCGCCCAAAGGTTAGCCTCATACTCTTCAGCGGTCTCAAACATGGTACGCACGCAGCCAAGCCTGCTCCCCCATGCGTGCATGGCGTAGGTATGATTGCCAATTTCGATATATGGCAACTTTGCTAGCTCCGAAATTTCATCCCAAGTCAGATAAGAATATGCAGCACTGTGGTCGCTTGTTTTTGAAGCGGTTTCCGTAAATGCACCAACCACCGAGAAAATTGCCTTCATGCCATACTTTTCAAGGAGCGGCACCGCATAAAAAAGGTTGTTGTACTGCCCGTCGTCAAAGGTGAGCATCACGGGCTTTTGCGGTAAGGCCTTTCCTACGTTGATATAATCAACCAAGTCCTGCATAAGAACGGCCGTATAGCCGTTTTGCTTAAGATAGTTTAAATCGCTCTCCAGCGTATCAACAGAAACGATGTACGGGCCAATGTCGCTTCGCGTTTGATGAACTCCATGGTACATTATGATCGGCAGGAACACGCCCTCTTTTACTCCTGTAGAAGCGGAAGCGTACTGTACCTTTTCATACACGTTTTTAAACGACAGCGCAAAAAGAAGCACTGCCGCCCCTAGGGCCGCCCATAGAAGGATTTTTCGAACATTGAGACGAATGACCATTGCTTCTCCCGCACAAAGCTTTTTCTTATGCCTATGTTGAAACAATGGCGCATTATTCGGCAGTCCTAAAACGCAAAAAATATCTTTAAAAGTCAAAAAGCCCGAACCGCTTTTAAGCAAGCAGAACGGACTTCTTGAAATGGGATCCGGCGGCTACCTATTTTCCCGTGCCGTCACCAGCAAAGTATCGTGGGCGTAGAAGGGCTTAACGACTGTGTTCGGAATGGGAACAGGTGGGACCCCTTCGCTTAACCACCGGAATGG